>NZ_JBHIOG010000014.1:0-4091 GCF_042195435.1 Bartonella sp. CL162QHHD | reverse complement strand
TCTTCCCAAAAGGCGGCTTAAATGATTGCGATTATCAAGCGTCAACCGCCCCATGGCATCTGCCGCTTGCATGGGGTCAAACCTATCCTGCAAACCATATTGTTTGGCGGTGCTGTCTATAAATTGGTACAACCCACCAGCAGAAGAACGTGGATTCCTTGCATTCGGATTGCCTCCACTTTCAACTTGCGCAACACGGTATAAATAGCTCTCTGGCAAACCATATCGCGCTGCCGTTTGCCGTATCGCTTGATTAACTGAAGGACTATAACGGGTCATTAACCCTTACTCCTTAAAAATCTTCCCGCTTCTCCTAACGCTGCCGAAGAAATGAAATGCCAAAAATGGTCACTACCAATTCCTGCTTTATGTAATCGTATAAATCTTTGTAACATTTGAGCAACTTCCTTCTGGTTCATACCTTTAACGCCAAAAGTTGCTAATTTCGCTATATCACGTTCAAGTATTTGCCTTTCTTTTTGTGGCAATTTTCTAATCGTATCAGATAAAATATTTTGTATAATTTTTGCCCCTGCATGTGCTGCACTAGTTTTTCCATACGGTATATTAACACCTGTTAAATAATTATGTTCAGGCGTTCCTTGAAACGGTTTCAGTGCTCTTTTCGCCGCATCTTCATAGAACCTTTCACCCTCTACAGCTTTTCTAAACGCATGAATGTTTTTAGAGCTTAAAGATCTGCTTAGATTATCTGACATGCTACCCGTTTGTAAAATATTTGAAAGGCTATTAATAGGACGCGAACCTTTTAATAGATCATCAATATAGTCTCTCATCCCTACATGATAAGTATTGAGACCACTAGGCATTGCTCCTTTACGAAGACCTTCTGCAATCCCCTCTCCCGATACGTCCCTCTGTGCAATGTTTTTGCCTTGTTTTATCGCTTCTTCAAAACCTTCATATTTGGCTACACTAGCCCGTGCTGCTTTATAAGTAGGAGAAATTTGGTCCGCTATCTCTACTAAGTCTTTTTTAAGCGATTTATATACATGAGCCATTTGGTTATCACCAAAATTATGATACTTCTTGCTAAGGTAATCGAGAGACTTCTTCGTTTGATCTAATAACTCCATCGTAGGCTTGTAATTAATGTGCCTAAATTCTCTCGAATAAAACATCTCTGGTTTTGCAAGGCGACGGTCCTTTGTTAAGACTTTAACGGCTCGCTCGACTGCTTCTTGAAATGCTTCATGTGCAAAAAGATCATTAAGAGCTGCATAATGCTCTTTTCCTACTGGAGTACGATACACCTGTGCATAAATAGGTTGATATTCTTTTTCTCCTTGCTCTTGAAGTACCCTTTTTAAAACTTTCGTATCTTGAAGAGGTGTAATGTTTTCATCTGCCGACTGACCAATACGGTGAATAGCATTCTGCACTCGTTCCCCATGTGCTCCTTTCAAAAGTTCAGAAACACGCGCATTTGTTTTCCCCATATTCGCAAGGGATACTTCTAAATTTGGACTGATATCTGTCAAAAATGCATGGCGTGGCGCAGAGCCAAGACGCTCTGCAACATTCTCAACACCATCATCATATAATGTTTTTGCAACTTCCCTAACCGCTTTGGTTTGAACTTCCTTATGAGCAGGATTAAAACGCCCTCCTTTCATAAAGGGAATATAGGGAACATGTTGCAATCCCCTTGCCATTTTTTTTGTACCCCAAGAAGCAACTGTACCGGCAAGAGAACCAATAGGACCAGCTACTGTTCCAATACCACCACCAAACCCTGCCGATATAAGACGACCAGAAAGACCCTCTCCTGCTCCAGAGCCATGTAAAGCTCCTGAACCTGCCCCGAACATCATCGCCTTACCAATATTTCCAAGTGTTGACATATGCTTTGCAAGAGCCAAAGCCCTTAATGGAGGCACAAAAAGTGAGAGTCCTGTCGGTACAAGTGAACCAGCAGCATAAGCAATAGAAGACCAAATAGGATATTTCTCTTGCAAGGCTTTTTGGTAAGCGCGCTCCTTAGCTACCCGTCTATTATATATCTCCTCTGCTTTCTTATCACCACGCCAATAATCTATAAAACCCGCTTCATTGGCTGCTTTCATCTCGTCAAAATAATCTGCCGTCGCACCAGACGCGCTATTCCTCATAACAGCATCCAACACCGTAAGATCTTTATCATCAAATGAGAAATCATCTGTTGTAGTTGATTGATTAGATAGCTTCGCAATCTCAGCGGGATCTTCAACTACGCGGAAACGTGTTCCGTTCTTAGCGTATACATATCGAGGAGAAGATGAAGAAGAACTGTTAGCATTTGATCTTATAATCTTTTCAATCTCAGCAGAATCTTCAACTACACGAAAACGTGTCCCATTCTTAGCATATACATATTGAGAATTAATCGCACCAGAAGTCTTATAAGGGGCCATTAATATTTACTCCTTAACCAGAAATTCACCACTGGAACTATCCACAAAATAAAGTACGTTATCCTTAATAGATGCCTCTTCTAAACTCATCTTTGGTATATTTTCACTACCTCCTTGTGACACCAACCCATTAGTAAAAGATTGAGAAGGGTCTTTTTTACGCTCTTTTACTTCCAATCCATGTGATAACCTATAAATTTCTTCATCATTAAATTCTTGAAAATGTGCAAGCATCTTCTTAATATTTAAAAGTCTTGTATGTAATACTTCAGGCTTGTCACTAATATCTAAAGTACCATAAGATGATACTAACCACTTGCTTTCGTTCTCAGATAATGGACCAACACCTACGGTTCCATTCTTACTTTGTTTTTTGATTGATGCAATCACTCGCTTAAAGACACCGCCTTGAATCTGAGTAAATAGATATTTTAATGTTTTGGCATCAGATCCTGGGAAAATTTGAGTAACCGTACCACCTTTACCAGCAACCCAATCTGGATTACTCTCTATAAGTTTAATGGCATGATTAACCGCACCCATAGTATTATCAATTTCTAATGCAACTTCTTTCACATACTCTCTCTTATTTGTTTCCCACTCTTCTATGTCTCGTTTTTTCTGATTATACTCCAATTCCTGTAGAGATCCTTTAATCGGTCTCGCTTCACGTTCACCTGTCTCCGGATTGATATACCATTGATGCCCCAGAGGTAACTTAGGAGTATCACCACCTGTTAACAATGCACTAAGCATTTGAGGATTCCTTGCCATGACAGCAGCTTCTTCTTCGCTGTAGCCTTTGGACTTTAGATACTCGACAGTCTGGTTAACCTGCCCTCTTTGTTTATCTCCTTCATGCAAGTTCTTCAGCCCCTTGGCAAAAAGTTGCCATCCAGATGAATTTGGACTTGCTGTTATCGCCCCCATAAGAAAATCATCAATATTTTTACTAACATCAGACTGTGAAAAACGAGAAAGTTTATCCCAAAAACTAGGTTCTGGTTTAGAATTCTGTTCTTGTGGTGTCACTGGTTCTGTTACAACAGATGCATGATTTCCTACACTAGGTGAAATTTTTTCTCTTGGAATTGGAAACGAAGGTTTATTTTCCTCATTAGGATAAATAGAGCCTATCGGAACTAGAGAACCGTGATACACATCATATGGATTATTCATAGAAATCATACTAGGGAGAACTGGTACTTGAGGAATAAATGGTAATTTTCTATCTTTATCCAGTCTTTGACTTTCATCTATTCCTTCCTGCAATCGCTCTGTTGTCGTTTTTTTTCGTTTGAGTTCGAAATGTTTATATCTCGGGTCAAAATCTATAAAAACCATTACTTTCCCTTTAACTATTTATTTTTTCTAAGATTATTCAAACTAAACGGCAGCATTTGCTGCCTTTTCCGCAGCCTTCTTTAATCCAAAAAGCACCATCATAGCATTCTGCCAAGGGTCGTTACCATGCATCTTAGATTCTGACACATTATGCGTCGTCGTGCCGTAATTCCTTGCAAAGCCATGACCGGCGTTCATAAGCATATTCAACCTATTCCAGCCGCTATTGTCTTGTTCCAGCCAACGTTCTCTATTGGCATCAACAAGGCGTTGATTGTAGTCATTAAGAACAGATGACCCCTGCAACATATTCGAATATGCGTTATTATAAGA
>NZ_JBHIOG010000013.1:0-45419 GCF_042195435.1 Bartonella sp. CL162QHHD | reverse complement strand
TGGATTTTTGGTTTGCACTTCAAGCCCCCCTCCGGTTGCGAGCGCCCTCGCATTGGTATTCCGGGAGTCTAAAAGTACTGAGCTTAATCAGCTTTTTGCTTTTAGTGCGGAAACGCACCTGGACATAGCAAAATCTCCCGGAATTCCGGGATACCCGCAATGCGGGATAAATTTATGTATTAAGCTTTCGGGCTTTTAGCTCCCTATTTGATCGTTGCGTGGACGATCAAAAACACGTGCTTATCAATAAAGTAATTTCAGGAGATTGGCAAGAAAAATCAAAATAATCTCAAAGACTATAAGATTGGGTACTTTTTAAAAAAGTGCGAAATATGGATTATAAATCGCGTTTTTTTGCTATCAAAATATCGATAAAATTTGGATTTTTANATCGCGTTTTTTTGCTATCAAAATATCGATAAAATTTGGATTTTTAGTTTGCACTTCAAGCCCCCCTCCGGTTGCGAGCGCCCTCGCATTGGTATTCCGGGAGTCAAAAATACTGAACCTAAATCAGCTTTTTGCTTTTAGTGCGGAAACGCACCTGGACATAGCAAAATCTCCCGGAATTCCGGGATACTCGCAATGCGGGATAAATTCATGTATTAAGCTTTCGGGCTTTTAGCTCCCTATTGGTCGTTGCGTATACGACCAAACTTACACTTTAAGTGATAAAGTAATTTCAGAAGATTGGCAAATAAAAATAGTTTTTATTTATAAACTTTGTTTTTTAATGAGAGGCTTTCCGCCTCTCAAACTCTCCGGAACGCTCACCAAAATCATGAGATCAGACCCGCGTTTAATGAGGGGACTAACAATCCTAGGTTCTTAAGGTCAAGGAGACCATTACATGGCGCCTAACGGCGTCCTTGACCCAAGAACTTAACGGCTTGTTTTGTCCCTCTCACGCGGCTCCGAAATCATGATTAGAAGGGGATCTTATAGGGGTGGTGATATCCGGCATATCAATTTATCAACGTGTTTTTTTAGAGTGTGATGAATATTTTAGGCTGGATTTTTTTGTCGCGTTTGATGAAATAATCTCGTTTGAGGGTGGGTGATCTGAAGTGCTTGGGGAGATTGGCTAGGCAAGAAGCTGGGTTAATACTATTGTTTATAGAGTGGCGTGGGGTGGAAGTTTCATTTGGCTTTATTCTGTGAATCTGTAAAAGCGTGAAAACGTATATTCGTGAAAAAGGAAAGGCTTTATGTTGTTAGGGGCGTTGTGGTTAATGATACGCAATGTATGGGGATCGTGTTTTCGAAGGTAGGGAGAGCAACATAAATGAAAGGAGTGGCTTAGAGGAAATGTGTGGAGAGAGGGAAAATGGGGCAAGGGTGTACGGGAATACATAGAGTGTGGAGGGGGGCGGTGAAGCATGTTGTGAATGGTGTGTGAAGAATGGAGAAGGTTTTGAAAAAAGGAGGGGGCTTTTGGTGTGGGGAGTGGTGTTTATCTGAAGGGCGCATGTTTAAGGTGTGGAAGGCGGAAGGTGAGGAAAAGTTGGAGGGAGGAGGATTGTTTGTAAGTTGTGGAGGGATTAGTCAGAGGTATTGGGAAAATGCTTTAGGGGAAAAATTAGCGTAATTTCTTGTCATACTGAAACCAAAATCATCATAAAAATTGAAGGAAATTAGCGGGTAAAATTGGTGGAGAGAAAGTTTTGATTCTTAAGGTGTGAGGTGATGTTTTTTGAGAACATGAGAGAGTAAACTTGAAAAACCTTTCCCTTTTTGTGGAATTTTTATTCACAAACTTAAGAAAATAGGGTATGAACGCTGGAAATAACGCGCAGCTTAACAAAATATGTGCACTGTAAAGGAAATGTTTGTTTATGTCAAAAGAAGAAGTTTTAGAATTTTCTGGTATCGTTACTGAACTCTTACCTAACGCGATGTTTCGTGTGAAACTGGAAAATGATCATGAAATTATTGCCCATACCGCTGGTAGAATGCGGAAAAATCGTATACGGGTGTTGGCCGGTGATAAAATCATGGTGGAAATGACACCTTATGATTTGACAAAAGGGCGTATTACATATCGCTATAAGTAGCCTCGTGGGTGGCTTGTGCTTTTTTCTAAAAGCTATCATATTATTTCTATTATTTTTTAACAGTTTTTTAGTTTGCTTTTCATGAGTGAAAAAAGGGAAGTATTTGAAGGTCCTTGAAAAACTGTAAAATCAATGCAAAAAAAGGATAAGGAGATTAATGGTGCTTAAAGGGGGGCGCTTAAAAGGGGGTGCGTAAAAGGGGGGTGAGAGGGAAGTCAATTGTGAAGGGGTGGAAATGAGAAATATAAGAGAGTGGGGGGAAAAACGTTTGGCAGATACTCTTACAGAAGAAATTCATTTGGTGCTTGCCTCCGCTTCGCCAAGGCGTTTAGCGCTCTTGGCACAAATAGGGATTGATCCGCAGCAGGTTTATGCAAGTGATATTGATGAAACACCAAAATTAAAAGAACATCCTGCAAAGCTTGCCAAACGTTTGGCAAAAGAAAAAGCGCTGAAAGCCCAAGAGATTTTGCGCTGGTACAGTCAGAATGGTCAAGACGAGTTGCAGAATGGTCAAGAAAAATTACCTGGACAGAAAATGATTATCTTAGCGGCTGATACGGTGGTGGCTGTGGGGCGGACCATTCTCCCCAAACCAGAAAGCGAGGATGAGGCTTATGAATGTTTACGATACCTTTCTGGGCGTTCGCATAAGGTCTATGGCGCCATTTGTGCGCTCAATGAACATGGAAAAATAACCGTAAAATTGGTTGAAAGTCGTGTCCGTTTTAGACGCTTAACCTCTGCCATGATGAAGGCTTACCTTGCTTCAGGAGAATGGCAAGGGAAAGCGGGTGGCTACGCTATCCAAGGAAAAGCCGGTGCTTTTGTTGTCTATATCAGGGGATCTTATTCTAATGTTGTGGGATTGCCTTTGGCTGAAACAGCCGATCTCTTGATCGCTTATCACTATCCACTTTTCACTCACTGGGCTGAAGAAACGCATTAGAAAAACTGTAAGGCAAGTTCAATGCAAGGTGAAAAGCAACAAAAAGAGAAAAAAAATGAAAAAAAAGGAACAGAAGAAAAGTTAATGAACGAGCAGAAGACAAAGGTGCGCCAAGAACAAAAAGAGCTAAATTTGCAAAAAGAGACCCGTCCTCCGCATCCTTGTCCTATTTGTGGTCAAATGTCACAAAAATCTTCATATCCTTTTTGTTCCACACGGTGCCGAGCCATTGATCTTAATCGTTGGCTTTCAGGCTCTTATATTTTACCGCCTCCTCCACAGAAAAGTGATGAAGAAGAATAAAGGGGGCTTCCTCTTGAGAAGAGGACGCTCAGAGCGTTTTTTTGTGTGGGAGCTAAAGGAAGGCGCGCGGGATTATCCTATATCAATGGATTCAAGAGCTGGATTAACGGCTTGGTTATTGTCGTCATTCGCAAAGACGCAGATTAAGTTCAATCAACGATGGAAGTTTTAATACATATCTAAGACTTATCCCCAGTGGTTACCATGGATAATTATAAATTGCCTTGTTACAGGAAGGTCGATAGTGCTTTGTTGCAGGAAGGTCGTTGATGCTTTTAGGGTATGAGGAAAAATTGATCATCTAATCAGTATTGCTAAGGAAAAAGAAGGGGGGCGTGTTTTGGTGCAAAGAGGTGGCGCAATAAAAAATCGCTTGTTGGTGCTTTGTTGCGTGAAAGTTGTTGGTGCTTTTAGGGTATGAGGAAAAATTGGTCATCTAATCAGTATTGCTAACGAAAAAGAAGGGGCGCGTGTTTTGGTGCAAAGAGGTGGGGCAATAAAAAATCGCTTGTTGGTGCTTTGTTGCGTGAAAGTTGTTGGTGCCTTTAGGGTATGAGGAAAAATTGGTCATCTAATCAGTATTGCTAACGAAAAAGAAGGGGTGCGTGTTTTGGTGCAAAGAGGTGGGGCAATAAAAAATCGCTTGTTGGTGCTGTGTTGCAGGAAAGTCGTTGATGCTTTTAGGGTATGAGGAAAAATTGATCATCTGATCAGTATTGCTAAGGAAACAGAAGGGGTGCGTGTTTTGGGGCAAAGAGGTGGGGCAATAAAAAATCGCTTGTTGGTGCTTTGTTGCGTGAAAGTTGTTGGTGCTTTTAGGGTGTAAGAAAAAATTGATCATCTAATCAGTATTGCTAAGGAAAAAGAAGGGGGGCGTGTTTTGGTGCAAAGAGATGGGGCAATAAAAAATCGCTTGTTGGTGCTTTGTTGCAGGAAGGTCGTTGATGCTTTTAGGGTGTGAGGAAAAATTGGTCATCTAATCAGTATTGCTAACGAAAAAGAAGGGGGGTGTGTTTTGGTGCAAAGAGGTGGGGCAATAAAAAATCGCTTGTTGGTGCTTTTGCTGGGTAATGGTATGGTGTCATTTGGGGGCTGGATTGATTATATCGTGATTTTGACCGTATCTGTGTTCACTTGGAAAGCTAATCAATATGATGTCGCTTTTATTGGAGCGGCAACATTATTCCCTGGTATCGTTCTGTCTAAGCCAATTGGAATGTTGGTAAGTCCACCGTTCTATGATCCATTGGTTGCGGGCGTCACTGCTGTTACGGGCGCTATGTACTGTCGGTTTATTGCTGGCGACGAGTCTGCAAGGATTTATTATACTGGCAGTTATTCGAGCGACATTCAACAGTCTAGCCATGCCTGCAATTTCCGTTCTTAGTGCAAATTCTGTGCCTGAACACGGACGGACTCGTTACTATTCTGTGCTTAACATGATCAATAGCGCAGCAAAGATGATAGGACCTGCTTTGGGGAGTGCTCTGTCTGTACTTTTATCAGATACCTATACTTTATTATTTTCTGGATTTTTGACATTGCTAGGCTTTATCGTGTTTTGTTGTCTTGGTGCACAACCTGTCTCGTCGCTAAGAATAAAAAAAGCGAATACCACGCAAGCACAGCAGAGGCTTTATGGGACAGCTTGGTATGCCTATGTGGCGGTGGTGTTTGTGTATTTTGCCATGGTCTTTATGGTGAATAATCAGTTGCCCGTTATTCTCGGCACAATGAAAATGAATAAACAGACTCTTGGAATGCTGGTATCTGCTTCAGCGATTGGTAATTTTCTCTATGGGTTTTGGCGTGTGAAACAATCAAAGCATAAACCCCTTACAGGCAAAATATCGGAGTTGTTAATGCCGGCAATGTCAACAATGATTGGTTTTGTCATGATCTCAGTGTGCTTTTTTTACTTTGATTTACTCCGTATTGAGACTTTGTTGCTTTGTTTTTTCCTTATTGGAATGGTTAGCGCTTACTTTTCCATATCTTCTAATGTTTATCTGGTAAGCAATTTCAATGAACAGATTGGATTGGCTTCCGGATGGGTGCAGTCTATACAAAATTTAGCTATGTTGGTGGCGCCGTTTGTTGGAGCGTTTGTTTTAGGTCACACTTCGGCTGGAAAATTGTTCCTTCTTTCTGGATTGAGTGGATTATTCTGTTTATTGGCTATCAGGATATTGGTGAACCGTTCTTTGTCTATTGTTCGATCTCAATGATTGGCTCATCAACGAAACAAATGTTTTAAATCATTTTTCTGAGGTTTAGAGGACGTGGAGATAATCCAACATAGAGCAGCTCTTTCAACGTTATAGATTCAATTTTTGATTTTTACTTAACCGCTCATATTTTTGTTTGTTTTTCGGGGCTTTGTTTTCTTGACACTGTTCTACCGTCTCGTAAACTCAATAGGGGGCATGGTTTTGAGCGATAATGTCATTTTTGTTTAACTCCGCTTTGCTACGAATAGTCAAACTTAAAAACTCAGCTGCTAATCCTCAATCAGCTTGGCTTGACGCAATAATGGAAACAGAAAACAAGCTATAGTGTGAATTATCTTATATGCCATAAAACATCACTCTTGGGGGTATGGTGATATCAGGTATGGGAAACTTTAGGCGGGGGTATGTTAATTGTTGCTCTTTTTCCTAATCAGAAATCAACCACAAGATTGCTTTTTGTTTTTTTGGCTGGAGGTCTCTAAAGTTTTTCAAAAGAGTGTGTTCTTTTTCGCTATAGGTTTCTTGATCACGGAGTGGGGTATTTTCTTTTGTTGAGATATCTTCTTTTGTAGCAATGTCTGCATAAAAAAAGCTTATAGGAACTTCCAGTTTTTGGGCGATTTTGAGTAAACATCCTGCGCTTACACGATTGAAGCCTTTTTCGTATTTTTGGATTTGTTGAAAACTGACACCTAAATGGCTTCCTAATTCTTTTTGGGAAAGGCTCATTGAAATGCGTCTGTGGCGAATTCTTTTGCCTATCAGAATGTCGATAAAATTTGGATTTTTGGTTTGCACTTCAAGCCCCCCTCCGGTTGCGAGCGCCCTCGCATTGGTATTCCGGGAGTCTAAAAGTACTGAATCCGAGTCAGTTTTTTTGCTTTTAGTGCTTAAAGCACCTGGACATAGCAAAAACTCCCGGAATTCCGGGATACCCACAAAAGTAGGCTCAATTGTACGCTCGGATTTAGGGCTTTTAGTTCCCTATTGATCGTTGCGTGGACGATCAAAAAACATTTTTTAATTTGTAAAGTAATTTCAGAAGATTGGCAAGAAAAATCAATATGCCATAAAACGGCGCTATTTGAGGTGTGCTGGTTTGAATTTGACTTAAGGGGGAGAGGATATGTTGATGGGGGCGTTTTGCTTAATCAGAAATCAACCACAAGATTGCTTTTTGTTTTTTTGGCTGGAGGTCTCTAAAGTTTTTCAAAAGAGTGTGTTCTTTTTCGCTATAGGTTTCTTGATCACGGAGTGGGGTATTTTCTTTTGTTGAGATATCTTCTTTTGTAGCAATGTCTGCATAAAAAAAGCTTATAGGAACTTCCAGTTTTTGGGCGATTTTGAGTAAACATCCTGCGCTTACACGATTGAAGCCTTTTTCGTATTTTTGGATTTGTTGAAAACTGACACCTAAATGGCTTCCTAATTCTTTTTGGGAAAGGCTCATTGAAATGCGTCTGTGGCGGATTCTTTTGCCTATCAGAATGTCGATAAAATTTGGATTTTTGGTTTGCACTTCAAGCCCCCCCTCCGGTTGCGAGCGCCCTCGCATTGGTATTCCGGGAGGTTGAAAATACTGAACCTAAATCAGCTTTTTGCTTTTAGTGTTGAGAACACTTGGACATAGCAAAAACTCCCGGAATCCCGGGAAACCCACAGAGTGGGATAAATTTATGTTTAGGTTTCGGGTCTTCAACTCCCTATTTGACCGTTGCGTAGACGATCAAAAAACATTTTTTAATTTGTAAAGTAATTTCAGAAGATTGGCAAGAGAAATGAAAATAATCTCAAAGACTATAAAATTGGGTACTTTTTAAAAAAGTGCGAAATATGGATTATAAATCGCGTCTTTTGCTTAATCAGAATGTCGAAAAATTTTGATTTTTAGTTGGCACTTCAAGCCCCCCCTCCGGTTGCGAGCGCCCTCGCATTGGTATTCCGGGAGTCAAAATACTGAGCTCTAGTCAGTTTTTTGCTTTTAGTGCGGAAACGCACCTGGACATAGCAAAATCTCCCGGAATTCCGGGATACCCACAAAAGTGGGCTCAATTGTACGTTAGGTTTAGGGCTTTCAGTTCCCTTTGGTCGTTGCGTGGACGATCAAAAACACGTGCTTATCAATAAAGTAATTTCAGAAGATTGGCAAGAGAAATGAAAATAATCTCAAAGACTATATGATTGGGTACTTTTTAAAAAGTGCGAAATATGGATTATAAATCGCGTCTTTTGCTTAATCAGAAATGTCGATAAAATTTGGATTTTTAGTTGGAACTTTACACCCCCTCCGGTTGCGAGCGCCCTCGCATTGGTATTCCGGGAGCAACAAGTACTGAACCCTAGTCAGCTTTTTGCTTTTAGTGCGGAAAAGCACCTGGACATAGCAAAAAACTCCCGGAATTCCGGGAAACCCACAAGAGTAGGCTCAATTGTACGCTAGGGTTTAGGGCCTGTTTTCCCTGTTGATCGCTGCGTAGACGATCAAAATGACACTTTAAGTGATAAAGTAATTTCAGAAGATTGGCAAGAACAATCAAAAATTTTCTATTCTGTTATGCCATAAAACGGCGCTATTTGGAGGGGTGTTATATCAGCATATCAATATTCACATTTAGGCGTTTTTTAGAGTGTGTGATAAATGTTTTAGGCTGGACTTATCTGTCTAGTCTAATGAAACAGTTTCGTTTGTGGGGTGGGTGATAACTATACAAAGTGATCAGTAGGGGGCCTTTGAGATAAGAAGTTGGATTGTTTACAGAACAGTGTTTACAAAGCGGTGTGGAGTGGTGAGCCTTTCGTTGGCTTTGTTCTGTAAAGATGTAAAAGCGTAAAAATGTATATCCGTAAAAGTGAAGCGGAGGATTTGTGGATTTATATATTGTGCGTGTTTTGGTTACGTTGGGCTTTTGTCTGACATAGAATGTAGTGAGAGGATTGGGGGAGGTGCCAGACTGGAAGAGAAATGGAGAATGTTGTTGAGTGCGTTGGTTGGAGAAGAGTGTGGGAGGAATGGAAGGTGATCTGAAACGAATGCGTGGTCAGTGGTGGAAACTTGCTAGACAAGTATTTGAATTATTTACAGAACAGTGTTTACAAAGCGGTGTGGGGTGGTAAGCCTTTCGTTGGCTTCGTTCTGTAAAGATGTAAAAGCGTAAAAATGTGTTTGTGAGAAAGGAGTGGGGGGCTATGTGTTGTGTGTGTTTTTGTCATGGTGAGAAATGTGGCGAGATAAATGAGGGAAAGAGTCTGTGAATGGAAGTTGGGAGGAAGAGTGCTGTTAAGTTGTGAGTGTGTGACGGGAGAGAAAAACGGGAAGGGAGAATGGAGAGAGTGCGCATGGATAGGAGAAGAGTGTTGGTAAGGCGGTGGTGCAAAGAGATGCGTGAAGGAATGGTGATTTAAGGAGATAGAGCTTGATTTGTTGAGCCTGATGAAGTGCTGTCGTTTGAGGAGGGGAGTCTGAAGACTGTAAGGGGGGTACTAGGCAAAAAGCTGGGTTCTTTTACAGAACAGTGTTTACAAAGCAGTGTGGGGTGGTAAGCCTTTCGTTGGCTTCGTTCTGTAAAGATGTAAAAGCGTAAAAATGTGTTTGTGAGAAAGGTGGGGGGGCTATGTGTTGTGCGTGTTTTTGTCATGGTGGGCTTTTGTCTGACATCGATGGGAGCATTGGGGGTGAAGAGACTGTAATAGTGGGGCTAGGCCGGTTGGGGTTGGGCTGGTGGGGAGGCTGGGCTGGTGGGGAAGCTGGGCTGGTGGGGCGTATAGGGGAGTTGCGGTTTTTGTTTAAATTGATAGCGTATTTTTTTCTCCCTCTTGCTATGAGGCGTGTAAAAACCCATATTCTTTTTAGCACTACGGTTCTTCTTCATGCGGCATCATTTGCGGTGTTTTGTGGGGGGTGGGCTGTCCTTTGAAGATGTCTCTTTTGTGGAATGTTGGGGGAATTTAAAGTGCGGTGGTGGCTTGAGATTTAAGGAAAAAAAATGAATTTGGAAAAATATAGCGAACGCGTGCAGGGTTTTTTACAATCAGCACAAAGTGGTGCCCTTGCTTCTGATCATCAGCAGTTTTTGCCGGAGCATCTGTTGAAAGTGTTGTTAGACGATTCTCAAGGATTGGCAGCATCACTGATCCAAAAAGCGGGTGGTGATCTTACTCTTATTCGAAAGGCGCTTAATGAAGCACTTGATGCTTTGCCTAAAGTGCAAGGGGGGAATGGACAGCTCTATCTCTCTCAGCCGTTGGCAAAAGTCTTTAACATGGCGGAAGATTTGGCGAAAAAAGCCGGTGATCAATTTGTGACCGTTGAGCGTGTGTTGCAAGCGCTGATCATGGAAAAGACCGCAAAAACTGCTGATATTCTTACAAACGGAGGGTTGACAGCGCAGGCGCTTAATGAGGCTATTAATGATTTGCGGAAAGGAAAAACAGCAACAAGCCCCCATGCCGAAAGCCAATATGATGCTTTGCAAAAATATGCCCGTGATCTCACAAAAGATGCCCGTGAAGGAAAACTCGACCCTGTGATTGGGCGGGAAGAGGAAATCCGCCGCACTATTCAGGTGCTCTCTCGGCGGACCAAAAATAATCCTGTGCTTATTGGTGAACCAGGGGTGGGGAAAACAGCTATCGTGGAAGGGTTGGCATTGCGCATTGTTAATGGCGATGTGCCTGAAACTTTGCGGGATAAACAGCTTCATGCGTTGGATATGGGAGCGCTTATCGCTGGTGCAAAATATCGTGGGGAATTCGAAGAGCGCCTCAAAGCGGTGTTGGCAGAGGTGCAAGCTGAAAATGGGCAGATCATTTTGTTTATCGATGAATTGCATAATCTCGTTGGGGCTGGAAAATCTGACGGTCCTATGGATGCTTCTAACTTGTTAAAACCTGCTCTTGCACGCGGAGAACTCCATTGTGTGGGGGCTACTACGCTCGATGAATATCGAAAATATGTCGAAAAAGATGCTGCTCTTGCACGCCGCTTTCAGCCTGTCTTTGTACCGGAACCCTCTTTAGAAGATACTATTTCTATCTTGCGCGGTATTAAGGAAAAATATGAACAACATCACAAAGTGCGCTTGGCTGATAGTGCTTTGATTGCGGCGGCGCGTTTGTCTAACCGCTATATTACGGATCGCTTCTTGCCGGATAAAGCTATTGACCTTATCGATGAAGCGGCGGCACGGTTGCGCATGCAGGTCGATTCAAAGCCGGAAGAACTCGATGCTGTTGATCGGCGTATTTTACAGTTGAAGATCGAACGGGAAGCTTTGAAAACAGATGTCGAGCCAACAGCAAAAGAACGTTTGGAAAATGTGCAGGAGGAACTCAAAACATTGGAACAACAGTCCGCTGAGATGACAAGTGCTTGGCAGGCTGAGAAACAAAAATTAGGGCATGCTGCTGATTTGAAAAAACAACTCGAAGAAGCACGTAATGCTTTGGCTATTGCACAACGTGATGGACAATTCCAACGCGCTGGAGAGCTCGCTTATAGCGTTATCCCTGAACTCGAAAAACAATTGAGCATTGCGGAAAATGATGATCAACAAAATCATCTCGTTGAAGAGACGGTTACTGCTGAACATGTGGCGCGGATTGTTTCACGCTGGACCGGTATTCCTGTTGATCGAATGCTGGAGGCAGAACGGGAGGCGCTGTTGCGTATGGAAGATGAAATTAGCAAACGTGTGATTGGGCAGGGAGAGGCTGTTCAAGCTGTTTCTCGCGCTGTACGCCGTGCGCGCGCAGGGTTGCAAGATCCCAATCGCCCGCTTGGCTCTTTCATGTTTTTGGGTCCTACCGGTGTGGGAAAAACCGAATTAACCAAAGCACTTGCCGCTTTTCTTTTCCAAGACTCCAATGCCATGTTGCGCATCGATATGTCGGAATATATGGAAAAACATGCTGGGGCGCGGCTGATTGGGGCGCCACCTGGATATGTTGGATATGAAGAGGGTGGGGTGCTGACCGAAGCTGTACGTAGAAGACCTTACCAGGTCATTCTATTCGACGAAATTGAAAAAGCACACCCTGATATTTTTAATCTCTTGTTGCAAGTGTTGGATGAGGGACGTTTGACCGATAGTCAAGGACGTACCGTCGATTTTCGCAATACCTTGCTGATTATGACTTCTAATCTTGGTGCTGAGTTTTTAACTGCTTTGCCTGAAGGGCAAACCGTTGAGCAGGCAAAAAATGATGTTATGAATGTCGTGAAAGCGGCTTTCCGTCCTGAGTTTTTAAACCGTATTGATGAGATTATTCTCTTTCAAAGGCTGCAACGTCACGATATGGAAGCGATCGTCGATATTCAGATAGAACATTTGCAAAATTTGCTCAATGAACGCAAAATAACTTTGCAAATCGAGCCAGAGGTGAGAAAATTTCTTGCCGATAAGGGCTATGATCCGCTCTATGGTGCGCGTCCGCTTAAACGGATTATCCAAAAAGAAATTCAAGACCCACTGGCGGAAAATATCTTATTTGGAAAAATTCATGATGAGACAACGGTGAAAATTACAAAACAAGGAGATCGGTTGGAATTTTTGCCTGAAGATTAAGTGTGGAAAAATTCACGCTATAAAGGGCGGTGATAATCCTATTATGCGATAATACCGCTCTTTGAGGTGTGCTGATTTAGAAAATTCACGATGAGACAGCGGTGTTTTATCGCAAAGCAAAGGGAATGGTCGGTGTTTTTGCATGTTAAATGAGCGTTCTCGAATATCGTAGGATTCTTTTACTTCTGATTGTCGTGAAAGCTATTTTCTTGCAATGTAATGAGTGAAGTCACAAGAGGGATTGCTTTATTGCTTTGTGCGTAAAAGCGTTAAAGAGAAATGCCGTTTATCCGCCGTAAAATATTGCTCTTTGAAGGGGGGGTAGGGAATTTTAGACGAAGATATTTTGATGATGGATTGGAATTTTGCTGTTTAAGAAAAAGGTGGAGGATGCGTAAAATGCACTGCTCTCTCATTTTTTCGGTGATGTGCGTTTTTCTGCTTTAAAATTTTGCTAAAAGTTTTTTTAACTGTTTGATTGATTGCACTCTTGTCGGTGGCTCGTAGATGAGGGAGTATGATTATCTGCACAATCAAGTTTGCTCCTTTGCAGTTTTTTAATCAAGATAAAGACTGAAAAAAAGCTCCCTAACTTGTTTTGGTTAAAATTTTTGCTATTCGTGTTATAAAGACAAGTTTAAGTGGAGGTGTATATTAAAAATATCATCTATATCTTAATTTAGTTTACTTTACTTATTTACCAATAAACTATAATATGGTAAATACTAAGTAAAACAAAAAGATAATGAACTTTTTTCAAGAGTTTTAATAAAAACTGTATTGGAGTTTATTGATAAAAAGGATCATTTGAAATTTAAATGGGGGGTATAATCTCATGAAATTAGCTACAAACTTAGCCACAAACAAGGAATTAATTAACAGCTGGTTTGCAAAGGAAGTTAAGAGTTACAATGGGCGTATTCCAGAAGGCTTAAAGGATTTCTACGAGGATAGGAAAGATTCGTTAATAAGTGATGCTGTGCTTCAACAGGAAATTTTGGACTCTTTAATACAGCGTATATCGTTAACACCGGATGATTCCAATCCATTAAAGATGTTTCTTGAACAAGGCATTTCTTTTAGGGAGGAGCAAGGGGCGAGAGTTTTTGATACTATTAGAGGTGAGCATTCGATATCTGTTAAAAGTGGAGAAAGCGTTGATCCATTTAAAGTGAATGATCCAGAAATTGACGCATCATCTATACCGGACAAACGAGAAAATACCCATACATTTACGATGACGTGTGACCGAAGAGAGCGTGCTTTTAGAGACGAGTGTGGGCTGTACAATCTTTTAGAAGAGATCAGATCGTTTGTCCGAGAGCAGGATAATAGTGAGAGTTACAATTGGTTAGAAAAGCTTATTGATCGTGCATTAAACAGTGAAGTTGCACCGTTACAAGAAACACAAGAAATCTACATTCCAGACATTCGTGATCATCGTTTAGATGAAAAATCATATGAGCTCGCTATAAAAATCATTCGACAAGCAGTCGGATGTCTTGGGATTCGCTCACGTTTGTACAATGCTTGTTATTTTCAAAAAGCTTGTTCTTTGCGTGATCTTGTATTCATTTTTGTCAGCAATGCTCAATTTGACATAAATGATCAAGTTCTTGACGAAGTCATGAATATATCGACAGTTTGTGACGCTGAAAATAACCTTTTAACAGTGAAAGATTTTGGTGAGAAAAATAGCGATGTTATTGGTCTTGCTATGTCAAAAAAAACGATATCTATCCATGACTTAAAAAGAAAAGGGTATAGCGAGTGTGATCCAAGCAATTTGCGCACGAATATCTTTTTTCATATTTCGCAATCGTCATTATTTCGTCCGTTTGAAACAATGATTGTCTTTAAAGCAGGGACTGATGATCAGATTGAAAAAACAATAAAAAGGTACGAAAGCGCCAATGGCATGAAGTTAAAAGAAGAAGCAGAGAAAGAAGCTTTAAAAAGAGTAAAAGTGCTATAAAAAGATTAATAGAGGCATTCAAAAGTCATTGGAAAATTATAAGTGACAACAAAAATGCAGCTGATTATCCTATCTGCCGTAAAACATTGCTCTTTGAAGGGGTGTGGTGTGCTAGAATATTTGAGGGCAGGGTTTGAGTTATTGAGCCTGATGAAGTGCTGTTGTTTGAGGGGAAGCTGGTTTGAATTTGACTTAAAGGGAATATGAATGGAATAATGTTGATCGTTGCGCTTTTGCTTAATCAGAAATCAACCACAAGATTGCTTTTTGTTTTTTCGGCTGAAGTTCTCTAAAGTTTTTCAAAAGGGTGTGTTCTTTTTCGCTATAGGTTTCTTGATTGTGGTGTAAGAGAGTTTCTTTTGTTGAAAGATCTTTTTTTGTGGCAATATCGGCATAAAAAAAGTTTACGGGAACTTCTAGTTTTTGGGCGATTTCGAGCAAACATTTTGCGCTTACACGGTTTGAGCCTTTTTCATATTTTTGGATTTGTTGGAAACTGACGCTTAAATGGCATCCTAATTCTTTTTGGGAAACTCCCATTGCAATGCGTCTGTGACGGATTCTTTTGCCTATCAAAATGTCGATAAAATGTGGATTTTTAGTTGGCACTTCAAGCCCCCCCTCCGGTTGCGAGCGCCCTCGCATTGGTATTCCGGGAGTTAAAAACACTGACTTGACTCAGCTTTTTGCTTTTAGTGCCAAAGCACCTGGACATAGCAAAATCTCCCGGAATCCCGGGATACCCGCAAAGCGGGATAAATTTATGTGTCAAGTCTTCGGGTTTTTAATCCCTATTGATCGTTGCGTAGACGACCAAAATTACACTTTAAGTGATAAAGTAAATTCAGAAGCTTGGCAAGAACAATCAAAAATTTTCTATTCTATTATGCCGTAAAACACTGCTCTTTTAGGGGGAGTGAAGAGCTAGAATATTTGAGGGCAGGGCTTGATTTGTTGAGCCTGATGAAGTGTTGTCGTTTGAGGGGGGGGTCTGAAGACTGTAAGGGTACTAGGCAAAAAGCTGGGTTCGTTTATAGACTATTGTTTATAGAGCGGTGTGGGGTGGTGAACCTTTCGTTGGTTTCGTTCTGTAAAGATGTAAAAACGTATATCCGTAAAAATGAAACGGAGGACTTATGGATTTATATATTGTGCGTGTTTTGGGTCACTTTGGGCTTTTGGGGGCGTGGAATGTGGTGCGAGGATTGGGGGGAAGTGTTTTCGTGAATGGAGGGGGAAGCTGGGAGGAAGAGGGGTGTTCAGTTGTTAAGTGTGTGATGGGAGAGAAAAGGGGGAATGGAGGATGAAGAGAGTGCGCATGGATAAGAGGAGAGTGTGGGTAATGCGGGTGTTGCAAAGAGATGTGTGATGGATGGCGGCTTAAGAAGATAGGGTTTGATTTGTCGAGCCTGACGAAGTGTTGTCGTTTGAGGTGGGGTGTCTGAAGACTGTAAGGGTACTAGGCAAAAAGCTGGGTTCGTTTACAGACTGTTGTTTATAGAGCGGTGTGGGGTGGTGAACCTTTCGTTGGTTTCGTTCTTTAAAGATGTAAAAGCGTAAAAATATATATCCGTAAAAGTGAAGTGGGGGATTTGTGGATTATATATTGTGCGTGTTTTTGGTCACTTTGGGCTTTTGGGGGCGTGGAATGTGGTGCGAGGATTGGGGGGAAGTGTTTTCGTGAATGGAGGGAGACGCTGGGAGGAAGAGTCTGTTAAGTTGTTAAGTGTGTGATGGGAGAGAAAAAGGGGGAATGGAGGATGAAGAGAGTGCGCATGGATAAGAGGAGAGTGTGGGTAAGGCGGGTGGTGCAAAGAGATGCGTGAAGGATGGCTTAAGAAGATAGGGCTTGATTTGTCGAGCCTGACGAAGTGCTGTCGTTTGAGGCGTGGTTGGGTGTAAGCTTTATTTTGTGGGGAAAGCTGCTTTTTGACGTGGGATTGTAGATTAGTGCTGGTTGGGAATTTTCATTCTTTGAGACGTGGGCTGGAAGTCAGTGTACTAATATAGCAGATTTTGATCTCATAATTTTTACATTCTTTCTTTTTTTAAAGCAAATAAGCAAGAAAAATTAATATATTACTTGATATTAGAGTAAATGCTTATATCAAGAGGAGTATTTCTTTAAAAATTTTCACTTAACTTATTAAGCGATTTATTAGAATAAAAGACTCTTCTGAAGTTCATATCACCAATTGTATCGAAGGAAGTGTAACTTTAAGTGTAGAAAAGTTTAATATCGGATGGTTGATATGAATTTGTTTTTAAAAAAGAGTCCATTAGCTCTTTTTTGTTCTCTCTTTATTTCCAAAGTTGGTGATTATGCTTATGAAGTTGTTTTTATTTTACTGGTCTTAGAATTAACAGATAACACCTTTTTTACAGGTCTTGTGTATTTTTTTCGATTTATCCCTTTTCTCTTTTTTGGCCCTATAGGAGGTTGGTTAGCGGATAATTTTTCTTTGAAGAAAAATATGATCTTAAGTGAAGTTGTTAGATTATTAGCTTCATTGTTTGTTTTTATAACTTATATAACAGGTACGGCACATATCATTGTTCTTATTTTTGCAGCAATATGTACAACGATAGGAAGAAGTATTTTCCAACCAAGTTTTCAAGCTGCTATTCCCAGAATGTTTTCAATAAAAGATCTTACAAAGGCCAATAGCATTGCTCAAATTATCATGGAAACGGCAGCCGTCATTGGCCCTTTGGTTTGTTCCATACTGCTTTTTTTAGCAAATAAATCGGCAGTACTCATTTTTGATTTTTTTACCTATTTTATATCTATTATCATGTTATTTAATCTCATGAATTTAAATTCAAGCGAGAATAAATCATTCAATTTTATAAAAATTTATCGAGAAACAGCTTCATATCTTAAATATATTTCTACAGAAAATAATAATTTATTTATTACGCTCGTTAGCTCGTCGTTTGCTATTCTCTTTACGGGTGCAATTTTAAGATTTTTAATTCCAGCTTTTGTTCTTTTTGTGGGGGGAGAGGAAAGCTTTGTGAGTTATATTTTTTCTCTCATGGCTGTTGGAACTATTGTTGGTGGTTTGTTATATAGTAAAATTATATTAAATATTACTTCGTTGAAGCTCATGATATTTTGGCTTCTTTATGGGGTTATTCTGTTTGTTATGCCCTTAGCTGCAGAAATTTATTTAAAATTCCTTCTCGTGTTAGCATTTGTTTTAGGATTTATTGGTGCCTTTGTGGATATTGGTTTAGTCTCAGCTATTCAATTATATTCTCGTCGTGAAGATTTTGGTAAGAGTTTTGGAACCTTTTCAACTTTAGCAAACTCTGCGGAAGCAATGTCTGGCTTTATTGCTGGACTTTTGGCACTCGTGGGATTGTTAAGCTCTTTTTTAGCGATGTCCGCATTAATTATTTCCACGGGAATTATTGGCGTTGTAAAAATTAAGAAAAATAAAGAGTTAACACCTCTTAACACGACAGTTGATGACGACCATTGATATATTTGATATCTCCATGCCGTTTCTTTTTTTTTAAAGACGGTTTTGCTCATTATCTTATTCATGAGGTAAAAACACAGCTCTTTGAAGGGGGTGATCTGAAACGAATGAGTGGTCAGTGGTGGAAACTTGCTAGGCAAGCATTTGAATTCTTTACAGACCGTTGTTTATAGAGTGGTGCGGGGTGGTGAACCTTTCCTTGGCTTTGTTCTGTAAATGTGGAGAAGCGTAAAAATGTGAATCTGTAAAAGTGAAGTGGAGGATTTATGGGTTCATATATTGTGCGTGTTTTTTGTCATGATATGGAGGGGTGAGAAGGATTGGGGGGAAGTGTCTTCGTGAATGGAGGGGAAATGAAGGGTGCTGTGCGTTGGTTTATGTAATGCAACACACCATGAAAGTAAGTATACATATACTATATGCTTTACATGTGTTTTTTCGTACTTTTAACATATATATTTTGTGTCTTAAACATAAGCTTTGAGTACTATGAGAGATGGTGGTCGTTTTTTAAACAAGCGAGAAAGTGATTAACTAATGCTTGATAGTAAAGCAGTATGTTGTTAAGGCTATTCTTTGAAAGGATGCTCTTATTTCTGGTGTAGGAGCTTCTCAGAAGAGAATACAATTTATAGGGGAGTTAAGATGTCAAAATATTTATTTCCGTTGCCTCTTGTCTTGGTGGCTGGTTGTGCATCTATCAATAATTATTCATCAAGTTATGTCAGTCCAAATATTACGCAAGATGATATAAAATTAATTGCTAACGATTTTGTTCGTAATCTTAAAAAACCTTTACCGCCCGCTACAACAACACTTATTGTGAAAAAAAATAAAACAGAAGACAACTTTACTCCTGTATTTATTAATCTCTTGCGACGGAATGGATATAACGTGATCTATACAGATCAACCAAACAAACAGCAAAATGGTGTAATTTTGACTTATCAAATAACGCCAATAAAGACAGGTATCTTGTCTATGGTTTCTTATGATGAGGTTGGAGTAACGCGTTATTATATTCGCACTTATAATAGATGAAACCCCTTTGCCGGTTTGTCTCAAAGAAGTAGATAATGAAGAAATGTATTTCAGGGGAAGTGTTGGGATTAAATTAATCAATAAAAATTTGCAGATGTGAAAATTACATATTCAGATGACAATTATCCGTCGTCTCGTTTACAATTTCAGTGTTGTAACGAAGAAAGATGTCGTTTTATCTGTTTGCAATCTTTCATGTTCTGTCTCAGTTATATAGCGCTTTTATCGTTTCTGTCTTATAGAAAATTACTTTCTGTTCTACGGCTCTATATGCCAATCTAATAGTCAGATCTAAACAATCAAATTCATATGAACTCTTTACAGAAATCTGTTGTTTGAGATTGTTGGAAAGGTGTTTTGTTTTTATCAAATTGTCGCGTGGTGGTTTGGGAGTTTCCTTTGGCTGCGTTCTGTGAAGATGTAAAAGCGTAAAAATGTGAATCTGTAAAATGATGCGGAGGATTTATGGATTTATATATTGTGCGTGTTTTTTGTCATGGTATAATGATAAATCCATTGAGCACCCCTATCTTTACACTTATGAAGAAGCAAGCTGGGTATTATCATTATATTTGCTAGCCCCTAATGTTGTGACAGCTCTTGGAAAGGTTCATAAGAGCCATTTTTACTCCTTTCTTAATAGTTTTACACGGGCTCTCCTCGCTTTTAACGTGGAAGCGAATGATTTTGATTGATTCAACATGGGAGGGATTTGAAATGAGAGAATCTTACGATATTCGGAACTCTCAATCAATATAAATAATGCTAAATTATCATTATAAATCAATATATTGTTATTGTATGGAGTGGTGAGAAGGATTGGGGGAAGTGTCTTCGTGAATGGAGGAGAAAGTTGGGATGAAGAGTGCTGTTGAAGTGCGTTTTCTGGAGAAGAGTGTGTGGGGAATGGCTGTGAACAGATTGCAGAGCTGATGTGTAAAGAGATGTGAAGAGAGAAAAATCGTGGTGGGCGTTTATATTCTATGCGGAACTTAACAATTATAGTTGCATCTATATTTGTATGGGGGATATCCGTGAAATGGGTGTGAGAAGCATTGAGAGGTGTTTTTTTAGTAAGCGGGTGGAATGAGCAATACAATGAAATCCTATTTAGAGGGGAAATCCCATTTAGAGGGATACCTATTTAGGAAAAATCCTATTTTAGCTCTTGTTGTTTTAGACATTGTGTTTTGTATGAGGGGCATTTTGCAGGAAAAGTGTTTTGAGGGATGTGGCTCCCTTAAAGAAAAACACAAAAATATCAAAAGAAAAATATAAAAACTTGACAAGGTAAATGTAAAAAGGTATCATAATGATACAATCGGAATTGTGCGTTTAAATCAGAAGAGATCTTTGATAAGATTCTGTGAGAGAGGTGGGGATGTCTTTCCAAGGTTTTGGTGTTTTTATCCTATTTTGAAGTTTGTTATCCTATGATGTCGTAAACCGGTGCCTAAACCGTTTTTTGAGATGTGGTGGTATCAGGCGGTAAGGCTTTAGGCAGAGGGGAATATTGGCAACGGATGTCGATTGATGCGCTTTTGTCTAATCAGAAATTAACCACTGTCTAATCAGAAATCAACCACAAGATTGCTTTTTGTTTTTTCGGCTGGAGCTCTCTAAAGTTTTTTAAAAGGGCGTGTTCTTTTTCGCTGTATGTGTCTTGATCGTGGTGTAAGGCATGTTCTTTTGTGGGAATATCTTCTGTTAAAAGGTCCGCATAAAAAAGTTCATAGGAACCTCTAGTTTTTTAGCAATTTCGAGCAAACACCCCGCGCTTACACGATTTAAACCTTTTTCATATTTCTGGATTTGTTGAAAACTGACACCTAAATAGCTTCCTAACTCCTTTTGAGAAAGTCCCATTGAAAGTCGTCTATAACGGATTCTTTTACCTATTGAAATGTCATTAAAATGTGAATTTTTAGTTTGCACTTCAAGCTCCCCTCCGGTTGCGAGCGCCCTCGCATGAGTATTCCGGGAGTTAAAAGTACTGAGTTCAGTCAGCCTTTTGCTTTTAGTGCTGACAAGCACCTGGACATAGCAAAAGCTCCCGGAATCCGGGAGATACCCACAAAGTGGTATCGATTTTTATGTACTGAACTTAGGGCTTTTAACCCCTCTTGGTTGTTGCGTAGACGACCAAAATTGCCTCATTAGTAAAGTAATTTCAGAAGATTGGCAAGAAAATTAAAATATTTTTTAGTCTGTTATACTGTAAAATAGGGATGTTTGGGGGCGGTAATCTGATGTTAGTAGGGTAAGTAATCTGATGTTAGTAGGGGAATTTATTGGGTAAGAGGTTGGATGATAGTTTAAAACCAGTGCGGGGTGGAAGCTTTATTCAGCAGAGGAAAATTTGCTTTTTGAAGCCGAATTGTAGATCAGAGCTTATCTGGCGTGTTTGATGAAACACCATTCTTTGAAGTGTGGGATAGCCATATGAAATAATCAGCAGGGAAATCTGATAGACGAGAAATCAGCTTGTTGACAGACCCGTGTTTACAGAACGGTGCGGGGTAGTGATTTGAGCGTTTCATTTGGCTGCGTTCTGTAATGATGTAAAAGCGTAAAAATGTGAATCTGTAAAATTATGCGGAGGATTTGGGCTTTATGTGGGCTCTTATCTTTTTGGGTGTGTCCCATTTTTTAATTGTTGAATGCTTGGCAAATTTTGTTGCTGATTTTTATGTCATTTTTTGTGTTTGAGGTTTTGGTTTCTCTTTAGTTGGAAGGAACATGATGATGGTAGATGAACATTGTCTTCCCTTACGTCGAAGAGGGCGGAAAAAAGGGGCTTTAAATAAAACAACAAAGCGATTTAATGAAGCTCTTTTGACAGCGGCGGAGCAGGCTGGATATCACTATGGTGAAGATGGGCTGGTGTCTTATCTTCAGTATCATGCTCTCAATAATCCCGTACCGTTTTTTTCGCTGCTGGCAAAAGTGTTGCCTCTTCAGGGGGCTGGAGAAGGGCAGGTTAAAACAGTTTCGCGTATTGAGATTGTACCAGTGAATGCAAAAAATAGCGAACCGGAGAAGTGTGATACTTCGATAACTGAGGCTTGAAGAAGGCGCTGTGATGTTTGGGCATTTACTGGAGAGCAGAATATTTTGGTGGGAGATATTTGGGCTTCCTACGTGGAGACGCCGGATTTTATGGGCGATGACAGAGGGGCGTGTGCTGAAGAGGTGATACTCGAGAGGTACAATGCTTAGGGGGCGTGGTTGTTATCTACTGTTTTGGATTTTTGTGAAGGTTTGGTCTTTTCTCGTTATTGAAGGTGTGGAGATATCAAAAACAGTTTCGCGTATTGAGATTGTACCAGTGAATGCAAAAAATAGCGAACCGGAGAAGTGTGATACCTCGATAACGGAGGCTTGTGATATTGAAAAATGTTAGGCTGAGGTGGGTGATGTGGGGTGATGTCTTGGAAGGGGGCTGCTTTGGTGATTGCCTATCTTGAGGGAATTGAAGCGGAGGCTATCGTGCTTGTGGGCGCTCGTGATACTGGGAAGGGGCTTTGGTGAATGATGCCGTAAGGGCCCGTGTGCTGGAGGGGATTTGGTGCAGGGTATTTGTGTGGTGGATATGGAACAGTGTTTTGATAGGTGAGGGCATGAAACTTGAGAGAAGTGTTATGCTTGCGGGATACATGTGTTTTGGTGGGGGTATCTTGGGGGATAGACAAGTGTGAGGATTGGTGATGCTTGAGAGGGCATGATATTGGAGGATATTGGGCTTTGGATATGCCCGAGAGCTATGTGCTGAGGCTATGATTTGGGTGGGGGATACCGTGCTTGTGGTTGGGGGATGACAGGCGCGGTGTTTGAGGGGCGGTGATGGGGGAAAATAGGGACCCCTTGGAGATAATGATCTTTGGGGGGATAGGGACTTTGGGGCGCATAGGTGTGGTCAAGGGGATCTCATGCAAAAAAGTGAAATTTATTGAATATTAGGATGAAGGAAGGTAAAGCGCTGCTTTTGAGAAGGGCGTTTTTCGTTCAATTGCTCTTTTCGCTCAATTACTCTTTTCCTTCAATTGCTCTGGGATAATTAAACTTGGGATAAGCAAAAGAGTGAAGCGCAATTATTGCTAAAATATGAAAATTTATAATGACAACTGTTCAGAAAATTTCTCAAAAAATTGAGCAGAATACGGCTCAAGTGGCTCTTATTCCAAAGCTTATTCCTGTCTTTACTGGAAATGCCGATGTGCGAGCCGCTTGGGGAGGACGGGGCTCTGGAAAAACACGTTCTTTTGCTTTGATGTCGGCTGTTGTGGGATATCGCCATGGAATGGCTGGAGAACGCGGGATTATTCTTTGTGCACGGCAATTTCAAAATTCTCTTAATGAAAGTTCTTTGGAAGAAATTAAACGCGCTATCGAAGCTTATCCTTTTTTACAAGATTATTATGAAATCGGTGATAAATATATTAAGTCAAAAGATGGACGGATTGTCTATGTGTTTGCTGGGCTTGATCGCAATATCGCAAGTATTAAATCAATGGGGCGCGTTTTCCTTTGTTGGGTCGATGAAGCAGAGCCCGTGACTGAGACTGCTTGGCAAACACTTATTCCAACTTTGCGCGAAGAAGGAAAAGATTGGAATGCAGAATTATGGGTCACATGGAACCCGTGCCATGAAAATGCAGCCGTGGAAAAACGTTTCCGAAATGTCGATAATCCTCATATCAAAGGGGTGGAAATTAATTGGCGTGATAATCCGCAATTTCCTGAAAAACTCAATCGTGATCGAATGGACGATTTGCAGCAAAGATCAGAGCAGTATAACCATATTTGGGAAGGCGAATATCTCCAAGCTGTCCAAGGGGCTTATTATCAGAAATGTCTTCTCGAAGCCGAAATGGAAGGGCGGATTACCACTGTTCCACGTGATCCTTTGATGCAGGTGAGAATCTTTTGGGATATCGGGGGAACAGGCGCAAAGGCTGATGCTACCGCATTGTGGGTCGCGCAGTTTGTTGGACGGGAAATCCGAGTGCTCGATTATTATGAAGCCCAAGGTCAACCTCTCTCAGAACATGTGGGGTGGGTCTTTCAAAGGGGATATGAAAAGGCTCTTATGGTTTTGCCTCATGATGGCGCAACAAAAGATCGTGTCTATAATGTGAGTTTTGAAAGTGCCCTTCAACAAGCCGGTTTTCAAACCAAAATAATTCCTAACCAAGGAACAGGCGCTGTGAAAATGCGTATCGAAGCCGTAAGGCGGTTGTTTCCTGCACTATGGTTTAATCGTGAAACGACATGTGCGGGCAGAAAAGCGCTTGCTTGGTATCATGAAAAGCGCGACGAACAGCGCAATATCGGACTAGGCGCTGAACATGATTGGGCAAGCCATGGGGCCGATGCCTTTGGACTGATGTGTGTGGCTTATGAACAGCCAAATGCTAGAGCGCGAAAAAAACCTTATCGCTCGTTTCACCATTCTCAAACTTCATGGATGGCTTTTTAATGAATAGTTCTACAGATTCTTCTTTTAATCAAATCGAAACGCTTGAAAATCAAGCTCTCTTTAAAAAACTCGTGGGTTGGTATCAGGATGATATTGATCATGTCGAAAAATGGCGAAAAAATGCCCAAGAAGATTACGATTTTTATAATGGACGGCAATGGAATGAGCAAGACTTGGCTGTCTTGCACGAACAAAACAGACCGGTTATGACTTTTAACCGTATTGCGCCTTTAATTAATGCCGTGATTGGGGCGGAGCGCAATAATAAAAGGCAAGTTCAATTTATTCCACGACAAGAAGGAGCAGCCTTTGCAAACCAGATTTTGACAGGGGCGGCTGAGTGGTTTCGTGATGAAGCTGATGGGGAATACGAAGATTCCGATGCCTTCCAAGATGCTATTATTTGCGGAATGGGCTGGACAGATACACGCCTTGATTATGAACAAGATCCGCAAGGAAAACCAATCATTGCACGTTTAGACCCGATGAAAATGGTGTGGGATGCAAGTGCTGTCAAGTCTAATCTCATTGATGCACAACGCTTATGGTATATTGATGAAAAACCCCTTGCTGTGGCGCAGGAAATGTTTCCCCATGTTCATTGGAGTGACCTTAATGCTGATTGGGTTAAACATCAGAGTTTTTTACATTCAACCAGCGATGGGATGACACAAAGTTATCAGTCCGAGAGGGGGTATCAAGGAGAAGAGGGGAGTGGTTATCAACGTCCTAAAATGGTGACATTGGTAGAATGTCGCTGGTTTGAACGCGAGGTGGTTTATAAAGTTCTCGAGCCTCTAAGTGGAAAGTTTGTCGATTATTCAGAGCAGGATTTCCAAAATTTAAGCAAAACCTTTCCTCATGTTCAAGCAACAAGGTTGAACAGAAAAATTGTCAAACGGGCATTTTTAGGTAGAAAGCTGCTTGAAGCGCCTGATAAGCCTTTGGTTCCACCCAATCAATTGGGATGGGAGTGTATTACCGGTACTTTTGATAAGTTAAGCCGGCAATTTTATGGAATTGTGCGCCCTACAAAAGATCCGCAACGGTGGGCAAACAAATATTTTAGTCAAGTGATGCATTTGCTCAATAGCCAATCAAAAGGCGGAATTATGGCAGAGCGCGATGCTTTTGATGATGATCGACAAGCCCTCGAGAGTTGGGCTAGAGCCGATAGTATTACTTGGTTGAAAAGTGGGGCGGTGTCTGGGGGAAGAATCCAGCCTAAACCCATGGCACAATTTCCGCAAGGGTTTTTCCAATTGTTTAATGAAGCAAAGAGCGCTCTCGAACAGGTGACGGGGTTGTCTTCTGAATTTATTGGGACGCGAGCTGTCAATCAGCCCGGCATTCTTGAGCAACAACGGCGACAATCGTCACTTAATCTTTTGGCTTCCTTTTTTGATGGGTTGCGTCGATATCGGCAACGACAGGGAAAAATTATTCTCTATCTTATTCAAAATTATCTGTCCGATGGGCGGTTGGTGCGTATTGCTGGTGATGAAAATGCCCAGTATGTGCCGCTGACACGCGAAATGGTGACAAGTTTGGAATATGATATTGTCGTGGATGATGCACCAACAAGTCTTAATGAAAAAGAGCGTACTTTTGCACTGATCATGCAATTGCTGCCTTTGATGCAAAATTTTACAACGCCTGAGATTATGCTCGATCTCTTACGCTATTCGCCTTTACCAGCTTCACTTATTCATAAAATTGCGATAAAGGCGCAAAACTCTTTTCAAGAAGAGCAAAATGCCTCAGCGCAGATGGGGGATAATGTGGGGACAGAGCAGATAATGCAGATGTTGCAGACAGCAAAGGCTCAACAATAGGGTGCTTTGTCATGCGTGACTTCTGATAAACGCCATATATCATAAATTGCTTATCGATTTTCGTAGTGCATGGGCTCCCTTTTCTTAAAAGACCTGTTTTATAGGGCAGTGTTGTTGGGGGAACGCAAGGTAGAGAGGGAGTCTTGCCCGTCATGTGGGGTGAACATGGTGGGGAATGGTGGGCGCAGAATGGGCTTATCGATTTTTGTAGTGCATGGGCTCCCTTTTCTTAAAAGACCTGTTTTGTAGGGCAGGACTGTTGGGAAAAGCAGGGGGGAGAGGGAGTTTTGCTGTCATGTGGGGTGAACATGGTGGGGAATGGTGGGCGCAGAATGGGCTTATCGATTTTTGTAGTGCATGGGCTCCCTTTTCTTAAAAGAACTGTTTTGTAGGGCAGGACTGTTGGGGGAACGCAAGGGGGAGAGGGAGGTTTGCCGTCATGTGGGGTGAACATGGTGGGGAATGGTGGGCGCAGAATGGGCTTATCGATTTTCGTAGTGCATGGGCTCCCTTTTCTTAAAAGAACTGTTTTGTAGGGCAGGACTGTTGGGGGAACGCAAGGGGGAGAGGGAGGCTTGCCGTCATGTGGGGTGAACATGGTGGGGAATGGTGGGCGCAGAATGGGCTTATCGATTTTTGTAGTGTATGGGCTCCCTTTTCTTAAAAGACCTGTTTTATAGGGCAGTGTTGTTGGGAAAAGTAGGGTGGAGAGGGAGTTTTGCTGTCATGTGGGGTGAACATGGTGGGGAATGCTGATGCTAAATGATGAGAGAGCATTGAGGGGATAAGTGCTTATGGGGCTGTTTTATCTGAAAAATTTTATTTTATTGTTAAAAAAAAGAGAAGGCTAATGTCATGGATCAAGAACACTTAACGCCGGCAGAACAAAACCAATTGAAACAAGATTTTCTGGTCTCAACACAAGAGGGAGAAAATGGTGAAATTGGAAGAGAAGAAAAAACTCTTGAAGATAATTTTCAAGGGCAAATGCTTCAACAACAGGACTCTTCGCAAAAGGCTGGAAAAGAGGTTCAAGGGGGCGAGGATGCTGCGCCAGATCCGCAAAAAGACTTTATGGGCTATATGCAATGGTTGGGAAAAACACTCCAAAAACAAGGGCTTGTACATGAAAAACAACAACCTTCTCTGGCTCGCGAAGCAGAACAGTTGCATGCGTTTTTTCAGCAGTCTGTTGCCAGTGTTAAACAAAAGCATCATGATTTTGATCAAGCAGCTGATTTTATTTATGAAACACGGGCTAAACAATTGGCAGCTTGTGCTTCGCTCTATCCTGAGATGGCCGATCCCAAAAATATTGATGCGTTGATTGGTGATGAATTGAAGCAGATCTTGCGCGATTGTGCGCAAAAAAATCAAAATCCGGCTGAAGTGATTTACTCTATTGCACAAAAAATTGGCTACACAAATGTTCCCAATAACATGGGTGAAAATTTACAGGAAAGACACAATTCTGCACGTACTCTTGCTGCTTATAACGGCTTGACGCCAAATGGGCCGATTTCTTTGGATATGCTTGATAAAATGTCAGAAGCAGAGTTTAGCGCTTGGGTTTCTGATCCTAAAAATAAAGCCGCTTTTAATCGTTTAATGGGGGGAAGAGAATTTTAAAAACAAGAATGTGGCAGGTGTTTTTTTCGGGAACGTTAAGAGGCTTTTGGCGCAGAAGAATGCGGGGGAGTGTTTTTTGCGGGAATGTTAAGAGGCTTTTAGCGCAGGAGAATGCGGGGGAGTGTTTTTTGCGGGAACGTTAAGAGGCTTTTGGCGCAGGAGAATGCGGGGGGATTTCTCACAGCACGGATGTGGTGAGGAGAGCTCTTATAAGGGGGAGGCAGACGCTAACAGAAATTAGATAAAACTCACAAACAACCTATTCACCATTTGAAATGAAATGTGGTGTTTTAACAACCGGCGCTTTGCCGGGTTTTTTATGTCAATAAAACTTTTAGAGGACAAAATGACTGTAACTTATATCGGACTTAATGACCCAATGGCAGTGCGCACATGGTCTAAATTACTAAACCAAGAAGTCTCAAAAGCACTTCCAATTGCACCGTTGATTGGAAATGATTCAAACAGTATCGTACAATTAAAAGATGAAACCACAAAAGCAAGTGGGGATGCTATTAGCTTTAATTTGCGTGTGCAGTTGCTAGGCGATGGGGTGAGCGAAGGGCAGACATTGGAAGGCAATGAAGAAGCTTTACAGTTTCTCAATGATCGCTTGGCAATTAATGAACTCGTTCATGCCGTGCGTGTCAAAAATGAGGGAACGATTGATCAACAACGAATTCTCCATGATTTGCGCACCGAGGCAAAAAATGGTTTGGTTGATTGGTATGCAGATCGTCTGAGTATGATGTTCTTCATTCAAGTGTGTGGTTATACCGCAAAAACAATTAACTTTGAAGGACGCACGATTACCCTTAAACCTGTTCATTATGGGTTTAATGCGCCAACGGCACCAACCAATAAACGCGTGGTACGTCCTAACGATAAAGCAAAAGATGAGGACTTAAAAGAAGATGATGTTTTTGATCTCAGCTTGATTGATAAAGCGGTTGAACGGGCTAAATTGGCAAATCCTAAAATTAGACCCGTGCGGATCGATGGGGAAAATGTTTATGTGCTTTATCTTCATCCAACCCAAGTGACACAATTGCGAACCAATACAGATGCGGGACAATGGCTCGACATTACTAAGGCAATCTATAGTGGAAGTCGTATCAAAAATCCGCTCTATGATGGGTCTTTGGGCATGTATAATGGTGTGGTTTTGCGCGAAGCTGAACATATTACCGAAGGGGTCGAAGCTGGAACCGCTAACAAAGCTGTGCCAAATGTGCGGCGGGCTGTTCTGCTTGGTGCGCAGAGTGCTGTGATTGCTTTTGGTAAAGATCGAGGGGCGACACGCTATAAATTGGTGGAAGAACTCTTCGACTATGAAAGAGAATTCGGGGTTGCGGCAAAAACCATTATTGGTATGAAAAAAACTTGCTTTACCTTGCCAGGAAGTACGCAAGGGGCTCAGGATTTTGGCACTATTGTCATCCCAACTTATGGAGCACCCGCTTAAAGCGAATGTTTGCTCTCTTCCCCCAACAAGAGGGATCTGTTGGGGGAAAAATTTAAAATGCTTCCAGAAACAAGGACAGGCTTATGACCACTTTATCCACTGATCCCCAAAATCTAAACCTTACACATTCAGACCATTCTAAAACTTTTGCTTATATGGTCGCGCTTATTCAAGATGAAATTGATGATACAACAGCGGAATATTCCCTGCAAATTCAAGATTCAATTTTTACGGCTTTGCGTTTGTGTGAACGCGAACCCTTTTTCTTTAATGAAAAAAGAGAAAGGACGTTTAAAACACAGAGTGGTAAAACATGGTATGGGCAAGAAGAGGGGGTTTTTATTGAAGCAGAAAAGAGTTTGGAGGGCGTCTTTTTAGTAACAAAGAATGCAACACCAACAAAGTTGTTCTTTAAGCCCTTGGAAGTGTTGCATCAACAATATGGTATGCATCCTGCGCTAGGAACGCCATTCTTTTATACGTACCTTGATCAAAAAATAGGACTCTTTCCAACACCAGAACATGTGGAAACTGTACAGCTTTCTTATGCTCCTGTTCATTTTGCCGATGAACAGCTGAAAGAGGATGATAACCCTTGGTTGATTTATGCTTTTGATCTTATTAAAGCACGGGCAAAATATGAACTTTATAAAAATATCCTTAAAGATCCTGAATATGCCGCCGTTTCTTTCAGAGATTTTCAAGAACAGCTTCAAGCTTTGCGCATTGAAACATCGCGCCAAAAAGGTTCTTCAAAGATTCGCCCAATGCGTTTTTAAAAAGTTTATTTCAAATCGTTTATGGCTGGTGTTGAAGGTTGGTTTGGCACTGGTGGCTGGTTTGTCACTTATGGCTGGATTTGCGCGTTGGGTGTTGATGGTGAAGGGCTGGTGGATGGCGTTGGGGTGGCCATTATTTATGGTATCGTTTTTTTTGGTGCGTTAAACAACTTGAGGTTGTTTATTTTGTTGAATTTTATGCCTTTAGAGTTTTTAGGGCTTTTGTGGTTTTTTATCCATAAACCTTTGTATTTTGAATGGCACTGAGCTTTTCAAAGATTTTATGGGGGGGGCTCTTGATGGCTCTTTCCCCCGTCATTGTGGGGGTTGATGTGATTGCTGGCAGTTGATTTTGGTTTGGCGCTGGTGGATGGCGTTGGGGTGGCCATTATTTATGGTATCGTTTTTTTTGGTGCTTTAAACAATCTAAGGTTGTTTATTTTGTTGAATTTTATGCCTTTAGAGTTTTAAGGGCTTTTGTGGTTTTTTATCCATAAACCTTTGTATTTTGAATGGCACTGAGCTTTTCAAAGATTTTATGGGGGGGGGCTCTTGATGGCTCTTTCCCCCGTCATTGTGGGGGGGGGGGGATTGCGGGCAGTTGATTTTGGTTTGGCGCTGGTGGATGGCGTTGGGGTGGCCATTATTTATGGTATCGTTTTTTTTGGTGCGTTAAACAATCTAAGGTTGTTTATTTTGTTGAATTTTATGCCTTTAGAGTTTTAAGGGCTTTTGTGGTTTTTTATCAATAAGCCTTGGTGTTTTGAATGGCACTGGGCTCTTCAAAGATTTTATGGGGGTCTTGATGGCTTTTTTCCCAATCGCTGATTATCGACCCGATGTGGCGGATATCAATGGAATTTTTACCGATGAACTTGTTAATGTGCTCCCGGCCGATGGCTCCTATATCCCTATGCCAAGTTTTGAACCTTTATCAGAGCCTTGTCCGGAGCCAATCTTAGGCACTCTTGCGGTTAAAACAAAAAATGGGGTTTCTATTATTGTCGGGACAAGAGATAAAATCTACTTACTTGATAATACAACAATGAACTGGAAAGATATTAGCCAAAAAGGAAAATCTTATCTGGCTAATGTTGATGCTCCGTGGTCTTTTGCTTTGTTTGGTGATTTTATCATTGCTGTGAATGCCAATGATAAACCACAAGTGATTGATATTAATCATGATAAAACATTTAGAAATTTAGGAGGAAATCCACCACAGGCAGGGATTGTTCGAATCTGGGGAGATTTCGTTTGTTTGATGAAATTAACTGAGTATCCAAGACGGGTTCATTGGTCTGGATTAAATGATGCTGAATTTTGGACCGTGGGAAAAAAAAGTTGTGATTATCAAGATTTTCCTGATGGCGGATTCGTCCAAGGGGCAACCGAGACAACAAATCCAATTATCTTTATGCGTTCTGCAATCTATGCTGGTTCTTTTATCCCTGGCTCTAAGATTATTTTTAGTTTCCAAAAAATCCACGATAAACGAGGCGCAAAAAATGCTGAATCAATTGTTTGTAGAGGCGATTTAGCATTCTTTGCCGATGAGGGCGGGTTTTATCAAATAACAAATGAGGGACAGATTATACCCATTGGGTTCGAAAAAGTCGATCGAACGATGACCGCAAAATCAAGGAAGGATAATCTGTACACTCTGTCTGCTGCTATCGATGGGGTGTATAATCGTGTTTATTGGATGGTTGATTCTGATGAGAACCTTCATAAACGTATCTTGCTCATTTATGATTGGGGATTGCAAAAATGGACAAAAGCTCTCGTCGATATCAAAATGATATTGCCTATTTTCTTAGCAGGAACAACCCTAGAAGGTCTTGATTTTGTGACTAAGAATATTGACGATTTGTCCTTTTCTCTCGATAGTAAAGCTTGGAAAAATGAATCGCCTATTCTGGGGGCATTTGATCAACAGGGGAGACTGGGTTCGTTTTCTGGGGGTCCTATGGCTTGTGTCGTGACATCACAAGAAATGGGGCAGACAAATGGCATGATAACACGGGTGAAAAATATTATGCCTCAAGTCAATAGTGGAAAGTTTTATTTGTCTGTGGGAATGCGCTTTCGACAATCTCTTGAAGAGGAAACTGTTTGGTTGCCAGAAAAACAGCCCTCTTATAATACTGGACAAATTCACTGTCGTGCAAGGGCACGGTTTTATCGCTTTAAATTGCGTATTCCTGAAGGGGTGAATTGGACTCATGTCACTGGATTTGATGTGGAATTGACGCGGGCCGGCATGCGATAGGCATGCCCTTTTGTAATATCATGCGATAGGCTCAAGCCTCTATTATTAAAGAACAAATGCCCCATAGGCTTCCCAAACCTTTATAAACAAAGGCACAATGCGATAAGCTGTGTCTTTATAATATGAAGAACAAGGTGGTGCGTTATGTTTCATGCTTTTCTGCGATAAAGGAAAATAGGCTGCACCATGGTTTATTTTTATAAAGAAAAAAGTTCCCTCTTTGTTGTGACAAAGGGATGATGGGGCTTTTTTCTTTTATTGTGCGGGGGGCATGGAATGCGTGAAATGCGTAGACGGAATGTTATTTGAGGGGAGATGAGTGACAAAGCTAAAAGAGCTAAAATTATGATACAAGAGAGTCAAGATTTATATTCTGCTCATCTGACAGAGCAGTGGCCATGGGAAAAAATAGCTCCCTATCAAGAGGCTCTCAATGCTGCATTGAAAAAATATGTTCAGCGCTTTCCGGATGATGTTTGTCTGGAAAAAATTGCTGAAGAAATCGCTACAGGACAAGCACAATTGTGGCTGGTCTTAAAAAATAAAATCCAATTTAGTGCTTTTGCAATTACCAAAGTTGAAATAACCCATACGGGAAAAAAATGCGTCGTTCTCTCTGATCTTGCTGGAGAGGGAGGGCTGAAATTGGTCAAATTGATTGATGAAGTCGAAAAATGGGCGCGAACAATTAATGCTGAAGAAATGCACATGTTTGGAAGAACTGGATGGGCGAAAAAGCTCGCTCATCACGGATATTCTCGTAATCTTATTCAATATAGAAAGGTTCTGAACCCATGAGTAGAAAAACCACACCTCAAGTGCAGACAACAACACAAACAAATGCTCCACCTGCTTGGGCGGCTGATATTCTTAAACAAGCCAGTGCTGATGCACTTGGACTTTATAATAAAGGAATTGGCGGAAACGTTTATCAGGGAGACAGAGTCGCTGGTCTTAGCAATATGACAAAAAATGCGCTGACCGGTTTACAACAAGCAGCAGGGCTCTATAACAATCCAACGGTAACGCAATGGTTGAATGCACCAACCAACAGCGCTACAAATCTTTCCGGTATGGCTAAGGGAAGCTGGATTGGAAGCAATAGTAAATTTAATACTGCATTGCAAAATGCTCTGAATAAAACGTCCGATGCAATTAATCAATCGATGTCGGGAGCAGGACGTTATGGCTCTGGGGCTCATACTGGTGTGCTGGCCGATGAGTTAGGCGCCTTGGCAACAAATGCTGCAGCACAGCAATATAATCAAGATATTAACAATATGATGAATGCAAACCAGATGATTGATCGCTCTCAGAATGATCAAGTTAATGCGGCAAATAGCTATTATCAAGGACAGAGTAACGTGCAAAGCAATGCTTTGAAAGGGGGCATGATTCAAGATATAAACCGTCAAAATGTCTTAGATGCTGAACGCCAAAAATGGTCAGAAAAAGATAATCAAGATTGGAACCGATTGCAAAGCTTGTTACAGGTCGGGACACAGGCTGCTGGAAATTACGGAACGACTTCAGGAAAATCCACGACAATGCCTTCTGTGACAAAAGATCCATTGCGTGATGCGCAGCAAGTGCTTGGATTGGTCGGAGGAATTTTAGGGCTTTGTGATGTGAGAGCAAAAGAAAATATTATCCCTGTGGGGCAGAAAAAGGGATATCCACTTTATACCTTTAATTATAAGGGAAATCCACAACGTTATCAGGGCGTTATGGCGCAAGACGTGTTGCGTGTGAACCCTGAAGCTGTTTATGTCAATGCGAAAACAAAGTTATTGCATGTTGATTATGACAAAATAGGACTGAAAATGGAAAAAATGAAAATGGAGAAAATGCCGGCATCTAAAAATAAAATTGCGGCTTTCTTTTCTTCATTTTTTGCTCGTTTTCCCTTTTTGAATAAAGAGTATCTTCTATGAGTTCGATTTATGATTGGTCAATTGTTGCATCAGAAAATGCTTATGTCGACGAGAATATAAACTGGGCAGAAGGGCAACCGCCAAGCACAGTCAATGATAGTGCTCGCGCTATGATGCAACGCATCAAAGAATATTTGTTGGATAATGGGGGCGTGATTGAAACACAGTTTACTGTCGATGTGAAGAACGAGAGGACATCACTTCGTTTGGCAACAAAGTCTTTTTTTGAGACTTATATGGATGGCATTGTTGTGCGCTTTAAAGCACAAGGCGTCAACAGAGGAATAACAAATATTTCTTTAAATCAATTGCCGCCAAGACCAACTTATATGGCAACGCCAGAGGGTATTATGCCTTTAAAGGGCGGGGAAATTCAAAAAGGGGGGCTTTATGAAGTCGTCTATACGCGTGATATTGCCGGAAAAAATGCTGATGGCTGGTTTTTAACCAATCCTACTATAAAACTTCCTGAAATTCCGCCCTTTCCTCCTTTACCGGAAACGTTTTCTTCTGGATTTATCGGGACTTTTGCTACAGAAAAAATACCCTCTGGATGGTTACTGTGTGATGGTAAAGAATATTCGCGAAGGAACTATGCCAATCTCTTTACTGTTCTGGGAGAAACATGGGGAAAAGGAGACGGGAGAACAACATTCAATGTTCCCGATTTGCGTGGAATGTTTTTACGGGGGCTCGATAGTGGAAAAGAAATTGATAAAGGACGTCGCTTGGGAAGCCGACAAGAAGAGTCTTTTCAATCCCATACCCATGAGGGAAAAACAGATTCAACAGGTAACCACCAGCATAGTTATCCAATGTTTGACAAGCTAGTTTGGGATATGAATCACGGTGAATATTATAAAAATCTGGCTCAAGTTTACAATAAAGATCGGTTAACGAAGGCTGCGGGAGAGCATGAACATAAGGTCTTGTTGCAAAAAACAGGGGGGGATGAAACACGCCCCGTCAATATGGCGGTGGTTTATGCCGTCAAAGCCTGAGAATGAAAGCTGTGTGAGAGAAAGATAAAAATGCTAAAATGTTTGTTATGAAAAAAAGTCTTATTGAATATAAAGTCTTATAGAATATATTGTGCAGAAAGTTTTGAGGCGCTTTAGAAAAAACTCAACTCTCTTTATTTTTTGTGCTGCCTTTGTTGGATGTCTAAAGGTCAGTTTGCCTATTGTTCTTTAGAGGATCAAGACAGTGATTATTGAAGGTAGAGGGAGAACAAAAAAACTTTCTTTATTCATGGCGTTTTTTACTGAGGAATAAAGAGTTTATCCCAAATGCCTCTCTCTTGTGGTGTCGTGATCCATTATTTCAAGTGCTGGGTTTAAAGCGCTGCTGTGCGATGACAAAAAACCCATGGGTAAAATTTATCCTATTATACCGTAAAACACCGTCATTAAAACACTATTATTGAAGGTGGTTATATCAGTAAGATAGCTTAAAGTATTTAATACATTAGCAATTGTTTAGAGAAGGATTTGCTTGGTTAAGTATTATGCAAGTGAATCATATAAGTGAGCAGCAGACGGAATCCTTTCAGAAGAGTTGGATTGTTTACAAACCGATGTGGGCTAAAATCTTCGTCCTTTTAGGTGGTGGAAAGAGGTCAACGGATATGTTTATTTAAAGCGAGAAAAGGCAAAATGGAGCGCTTTCTTTTTTGGCAAAGCGTGTAGGAAAAAAGGGCTCTTTGTTTTCAAAATGGTCGCACTGTTTTCAAAATGGTCGCACTGTTTTCAAAATGGGTGCACTGTTGGCAAGAGCAGCAGGTTGGCGATGCGTTGTAGTACATGGTGAGGCATTGAACTCTCTTAGATGGCATTTTGTGCTTATCAGGCAACTTCTTGAAACAGAATGAGAGTGATACGAGAAAATCTGTAAGACAATAGTTTATCCCATTGTGTTGTAAAATAATATTGTTTGAGATGCGGTTAAAATTTTATGCATGGGATGCCTTTCGTCTGTGCGTATTCTTAAAACAGCTTTTTTTGTAGAATAACTCTAGACAAGGCTGCATTACAAGGTTGCATTACAAGGATGCCTTTGAAAGGGGAAGCTGAGTCAAATCCGTTAGATAAGAAGCCAGATTGTTAACAGACTGTTGTTTATCGATTGGCATTATTTAAAGACCGGTGGGGGTGGCTTTGTCCTTTTGGGGAAAGCTGACACAGCATGCAAGGCGATCATGCATTTTTCTTTGGTTTCAGCTGGTAAAATCATCATTTTAGGTGGAAAACAGAATATAATCTAAAAAAATACCTTGTAAAAATTTTCGATGAGGAAATTTTTTTCAAAAGCCTTTCACATGATTGTCTGAGATTGTCTGAGATTGTCTGAGATTGTCTGAGATTGTCTGAGATTGTCTGAGATTGTCTGAGATTGTCTGAGATTGTCTTGAAGAATGCAAGAGCCGTACAACGGAAAAAGATATTCAAATGCTTAATACGCGTTTAGCTTATCAAAAAGGGGGATATAATGGCACTTTTTCCATTTTCTATTGCTGATATTGATGATCCGGAATGTATTCGTGTGGTTCTTTATGCTAGCGGAAGAATGGGACATGCTCCTTTGAATGCTCTGTTGAAGCAAACACGTCAAGATCTCCAATGTTTTGATAAAATACAGACTCAAAATATTCTCCAACTTACACAGCGTTTGGATATTTTAGAACAACAATTGAAAACGATTATCAAAGATCTTGAAGATGTGAAACACAAACAAGACGCTGAAGAAGCGGATAAAAGTAAAACGATGGGTGATTAACCATCTCGATTTGTGTCTCTATGGGATTTAGCTCCTTTAAAGCAGTGAGATAGATAGTTGTGAACAGGATAGTTATTTGCCTGTCCATAGAGCATTTATTTTTTTGATCAACCAAAAATGAAAAAGAGGTATTCTATAATGAAAAAATTGATTTTAATATTTTTAGCTTTGTGTCTTACTGGACCAGCTTCTGCACGTTTGAGGACTATTTCAGATGATTGTTCAGATATCGGCGGAACAATGGTTCGATCACAAATCATCAATAATATTTCTGTCATTCCATATAAAAATTTGCAAGGGGTAAATATTCTCTCTGTTTTGGAAACGAGGCCTACAGAAGAGCCAGAAATGTCACAAATTACAGGAAGAACATTTCATATTCAAAGTCCTGAGATTGTTGAGCTGGCCTATAGAGCTTACAGTACATCGCAATTCGTTGATATTTGTTACAGAAGTAACTATCCAATCAATGTTATTCGAGGGCTGAGAGTGCGTGATAATTAAGCGTATTATCTGTATTCGTTGTGACTTAAATAAGTGATGCTTGGAAAATGGTCAATCTTCTACACTAAGGTTATTTTAACCCTAGCAGTTTTCTGATTTACAGTTTTTACTCAGAGTATAATCGTTTATGTTTTACAGAATTCATGAGTGATCGGTATTGAGGATCTATCTTAAGATATTCAACTACAGTTTTTTCTATTTTAAACTGAGTAATTTTGCATCAATCGTCGTTTGAGCTTAGATGGCAATTTCATTCTAGCGTTTGGTGTTAGAAAGATTTTAAGCGTAGTGAGGCTGTAAATACTTGTCTTAATTGTCTTTGTTGACAGTATGCCGCTTGCGATAGGCAATAAATCATAGACACATTTTGAATCCGTAGAATGCACGTACATTAACAATGGCAGACATTTTCAGTGGTAGTATTGCCAATGATAGAGCTTGTGCATGCGATGTTTTGTTGTGTGAATAAGTCATCATTCACGCGGCACCAATAAGGGAAGGCTTTGCTGTAGAGTCTGTAAAATAAATCGTGCAACAGCGGGGTAGGGGTCAGAATAGACTGAGATGAGGCAGCCTTATCACGGGCTAAAGCTGGTCAAAATTCTCGTCTTTAAGGAGGCGAGGAGGCTAAAAATATCCATTAGATTGCATGGGGATGCATTTCATGTCCGTTGCAATAAATTTAAAAGAGGTAAATTATGAAAAGTTTTTTGAAAAAAATATCCATTGTTTTGGTGATGATAGCATTAACAACAGGTGTTTCTCATGCTGGAGTTTATGAACAAAACGGTTATCTCAATTCGGTTCAAGTCGTTAGCGCAGGAGCACAATGTCGCCTAGAGCTCAGATACGGTATCAGCCCTACTTCAGACATTCAAAAAGGTATTTGGGGCTGTGATAACATTGTTGGAAAAAGTATTTTGGATTTGGCAAAAACCGCAGTCATTTTGAACAGAAAAGTAATGGTTATTTTTGAAGCGGGTCATGTGCCAGCAAAAAGGGTTTTAGCCATCACTTTAAAATAAGATCAATAGGGGTTTTTCTCCCTTTTTATATCTGTAACGCTTCAAGAGGTTACAGGTATAAAATATGGAGTGTATATCAAAGGTATAAAAATGTTTCAAAGAGCATTCTCAGTATTTTTAGTGACAGTTTTATTTTTTTTCTTTTCAGATGTAAATCTGTCATATGCTATTGATCCTCCCCATATGGTTTTCCGTATAGATGATCGCTCTCCATCTGTTATATTCTTTGGAGGAGGTTTTGCCCCTTGGGGGGATGATCAGGATATCATACATCATGTAACTGGGCACTCTATTGCTCAACAGACTTCAGCATTTGTGTCTACAACTGCAAATATGGATGCAGTTTACAGAATGGCGCGGCAACAGATTGCTAATAATCCTGATGAAACGTACTGGCTATATGAAATTATTCCAGATATAAATTTTTATTATGTTCCTAACTCACTCTTTGATACAGCCATGTCTGCTGACAACGTTGTTCAACATGAACAAGTTATGGATCTTTATTATGCATATTTATGGCAGGATGAATGGGCTTCGCTGGGGGCAATCAATACAAATCATATATACTCTGCAAGAAGTATTATGCAGCAAGCGAATGGTGATATTGTCATTGGTCCTAGAACCTTTAATTCTCTTTTTGTTGCCGCTCCATCACAAGTAAATTCGGGGACACTTCCTTCACAAGATTACACTTTTTTATCAGCTTATTATTCTGATAGCGAGGATGCGTTATCTCCAATGTCACTGGCATTTCTTGTAGAATCCTGTAACAGCTCTTCATCCAGTGGTCATATGGAGCGTTCTGGGGATTCTTCCTGCAGCACATACAAACATTCTGTTGATGATATTATGTATAAAATGAATCTATGGTATGAAGCTCTTTAAAGAATTACAGCTATATCTTGCTATTTAATCAAAAACAAAAAAGTAGGGAGATAGCGCATTTCTGTTTTATTTGATTGGTTCTGATGCGCATAGTGCGTAGGGCAGAGAAAATTTTTCGGTATTATGAAGTGTGATAGGGGTGCTATAAAGCATAGGTGTGACATCATCAAAAATGGAAGCGTTGATTTAACAGTATTTGTTGATCTCGATTAGAAAGTCCGTTCTTTTCTTTGTTTGGAGTTTTACATCAATAATTTCTTATCTTGTTGTCGTGCTGCCTTTTGAGAGTGCGGTGATAGAAGGCGTGTAAGATTTTATATATGAAGTGTTTGTGTGGTGAATAACGGTAAATCCATTGAGCACTCCCATCTTTACGCTTATGCAGAGGCAAGCCGGGTACTATCAGTGTATTTGCTCGCTCCCAATATTACGACAGCCTTGGTTCGTGAGACGATTCATAAGAGGCATATGCCTTTTTTGTACAGTTTTTAATCCACATGCCAGCTCCGCTTGTAACTTGTAAGCGACATGGTTTTGATCGTTTCAACAGAAAACAAATTTAGGATGAGAGAATCCTGCGATGTTCGGATCTCTCATTCAATATGAAAAAACAATAAATACTCTTTATAAATCAATGTGATGTATCTTAAAGAAGACGAATTGTTTATAAAGCCGCATGGATGAAGAATCTTCGTCTTTTAAGGTGGTGAAAGAAAATCATCAGCCCTATTTTTTCATAAAGGGCATGAGAAAAGTATTTTACAAGAATTTTATACGATAAAAATTATACGATAAAAAAAGAGGGGCTTTTGACATAAGAGTCTTGATCGTTTGTTGCTATAACCTGTATTGTGTACACAAATACTTCTATCATTTTTTGCTGTAAAAGCTTCTCTTGGGATGTTAAAGGGTACAATCTTTATGGAAAAAAGAATTCGAGCAAGACAAAAGGCTTATTTCAAAAGATTATATCGCAAGATTGCTTTTGTTTGCATAATACTTTTTTGTATAGTGTTTTTGTGTTTTGTTGTTGCTAAGGTGGTTAGTTATTTTTCTTCTCATAAAAAAGTAACACAACAAGCACCCGTTGAATTGGTTATTCCTGTTTTTGATCTGCGCGTATATTGCAAGGAAATTTCTGCTTCCGTTATGCCCGATATGAAAAGAGAAGTTTATCAGCATTGTCTTAATTTGGAAAGTGAGGCCTATTTTGCTATTCGTGAAATGTGGGATAAGCTTTCTGATAGTGCTAAAAAACAATGTTTGACGATGGTCCGTCCTGGGGATGGAAATTATTTTCTCTTACGAGACTGTTTTCTCAATGAAAAAGAAAATAAAACAGGCAAAAGGCGCAATTACTTTTAAGTTTTTATACGGAAAGTTAAAAGGAAGCGAATTTTTATAAAAAAATAAAAGCCTCTTAAATGACTATCTGCCTCAAGACCAATAGCAACCTGATTTATTTATCTTGTTATATCGCACTTCTTATTTAAGGTGTGGCGACATAAGGTATGGATGCCGTCTTGAAATGTTTAAGGGGAGGGCGTGGTAGAGTTTCAGGAGGATTTGTTGCGCTTTTTAAAGGGAAATAACGAGTGTGGGAAATCCATTTCATAATGGTTTTAGTGAATGGTATAATCCTCATAAAATGTATAAAATTTATAGAGCATGTTCATCTTTATGATTTAAAAAAGAGTAAGCCGGTACTATCTCACACTTTGCTTGCTCCCAATGGTGTCTCTCGACAGCCCTTTAGCCTTAGAGACGGTTCATAAGAGGTACTTCAAGTCTTTTTTATTGTTTTTACTCCACGCAGGTTTTCCCACGTGTAACATGCAAGAAAAAGAGATTGATTCAACAGAAAACAGATAGAAAATGAAAAATCCTACGGTATTAAGTTTTCTTACTCAACACAACAAATATGAATTATCATTATAAACCAATTCACTGTACGAATTTTATAAGAATTTTCATTGTTGACAGACCAGTGTGACTCGAGAATCTTCGTTCTTTGAGGGGGTAAGTCAATAGACATGACTAAAATGAGTAAAAAAACTTCCTTTTATAAACATTCAAGGCTTCTTCATGCGTAAAACGCTGTGCTGGGTTTACAAATGTGCTTGTTTTATAATTCTAGTTTTCTTTATCAGAAAATACTTTATCAGAAAAGATAAGTGAGGAAATGCGTTAGGCCATTCTTATTGATAGGCTTTGAGGAGGGTATTTTGTTGAGAAGAAACTGATTTTTTAAAAAAAGTTTGATATATTGGTCGGGTTTTTCATAATTTAATATTTTTTTGTATTTAAATATTTTATTTTTAAGCTCAATTTGTTATAAATAAAAACTGTGATTAACTTAAAAACTCTATGGGTTAAAATAGAAATTGATAGTATCGTTAGCTTATTTGGAAAAGAAGATTGATCTCTTGGTGATTATAGGGCTTGAATAATACTTCGTGTTAATCTATCTATAAAAATCAAGAGGTTTTGTGAAGCGATCGTGGATTATCGCTCGCAAGGGGTTGCTTTAGCGATGAAGAGAGGCTATATTTATAAAATAAAGAGGTTCGCGCAGTGACTCGTTGGGATGGAAGTGCTTGTGGTTTAAATGCACGAGGGGTAGAGAATATCGGCGTTTTTAAGAGCTGTGGTTTTAGAGCAAAAAAGGAAGCTTCTAATATTCTCTGGCAGGAATTTTTTCTTTGTCAGGTATGTTGTGTGTGTTTTTTCCTTTTTGTTTTCCACAAGATAATTATTTTTTTAGTGAAATATGGTTTATTTTAAAAAAAACACTTGGCATTTTACGTGAACATCATTAGATTTCTGCTGTTTGACAGAGAAAAAGGGAATTTTTGATTTACGATTTCCCTGCTGTTTTGTGATTTTCAAGAAAATATATGCTTTTATCAATATCAGTAGGGTTCGTTTGAGTGAAATAAACGCGGATAGCTTGATAATCGTATGTTAAAAATGATCAGCATTATCAAAAGATAATGTAATGAGGAAGCGTCAATTAAGACACACAATAAGACAAACACTCCAAAAAGGGATAAAGATGAGGCCACAACAAAATAGACGGGTACGCGGTCGCAATAATAACAATAATGGTAATAACAATAATAATCGTCGCGGTCCTAATCCGTTGTCTCGCAATTATGAAAGTAGCGGTCCGGATGTTAAAATTCGCGGGAATGCTCAGCAAATTGCTGATAAATACATAAGCCTTGCGCGTGATGCACAAGGTGCAGGCGATCGTGTTATGTCGGAAAATTATTTACAACATGCCGAGCACTATTTGCGTATTATTTTAGCAGCAGCTGGGCAAATGTCTCAATCGGTTCGGCGTGATGAAAATCGTGGTGATGAAAACGAAAATCGTGATGAAAACAATGGGCAAGAATGCGGTGAAATAAATCTTGATGGTGAAAAAAAGGATGCTGTCGAGGGTGATACAGATGTATTACAAATGTCGTCGCAAAAAAATGGCAATGGCCAATATGATAAAGCGCAAAATGGGGATGCACGTGGAAACGCTTTAGAGGCTCTATCGGATGAAAAAACAGATCAAGAGCACAGTCTTTCTGAGAAAAATGTTGAACCCGTCAAAAAAACACGTCGTTCTCCCCGTCGACGTACTGTACGGACTCAAGATGAATCATCTCTTGAGCTTTCACTTACAACAGCAGAAAGCTCTAGCAATGGAGATGCATCAACAGCAACAAAAGAGGATTCTTCCTTGCCTGGATTAGGTGAGGGGATACAGAGAAAACCACGCCGTCGCCGAGTGGTCAATCTTGAGGCAGAGGAAAATGTTTAAACCTGAAAGGTGCTGTATAAGCGCTTGTGGTGATGTTATTGGTNAGTGGTCAATCTTGAGGCAGAGGAAAATGTTTAAACCTGAAAGGTGCTGTATAAGCGCTTGTGGTGATGTTATTGGTATTATGATAGTAAATTATATATACTCAAGAAGCCTCTTGCGCTTTCTTTGGATTTTCACGGGCAGTATTGAGACTTAACAAAGGGTGTTGACAGAAAAGATTGCCTCTTTGCTGGGATTTAAGTAAGGGAATACAGGGAAAGATACGTCGTCGCTCAAGTGGTCAATCTTGAGGCAGCGGAAAATGTTTAAACCTGAAAGGTGCTGTATAAGCGCTTGTGGTGATGTTATTGGTATTATGATAGTAAATTATATATACTCAAGAAGCCTCTTGCGCTTTCTTTGGATGTTCACGGGCAGTATTGAGACTTAACAAAGGGTGTTGACAGAAAAGATTGCCTCTTTGCTGGGATTTAAGTAAGGGAATACAGAGAAAACCGCATCCGTGTATTTTAAGAGGCAGTTCTTTTATGAAGAACGCAATGTCGTTGTTTTATTTAATTCACACTTATATTTAATATTGTTCAATGTATTTATGCCCATTTCGCGTTGGTGTTCATGAATTCTATTATGTGAAATTCATCGGCTATCTTTGCTTAATAAAAGATGTAAGCTGGGCGTTATTGCTTTAATTTTCAATGTTGCAACAGTTCTTCTTTTGATACCGGATCATTCATAAGAGGTATTTTTATTCATCCATTTCCTTGCTGGGATATGTAAAGAAATGATTTTGATTCAGTTTCTTACGAACAGATTTGAAAGGGAGAATCATACAGTATTTGAGATTCTCGTTTGACATGCAAAATAAATCATCACTATAAATTAATATGTTGAATTTTTGCACTCAAGAAGAGGTATTTCTTGCACGTTTATTAGCTTTTCCCAAGTGATGTCAGTTTTCTTAAAAATGGAATGCGTTGACAGAAAGGTTTCTTCTTTTCCAAGATTTAAGTGAGGGGATACAGTAAAAAAACGCGCCGTCGCCCGTGTGGTGAATATTTAAGACTTATCACATTGATTTATAATAATAATTCATTGTTTTGAATGTTAGGTTGGAGCCCCTAAGCCCCTAGAATTCTCTCATGTCCAAATTTGTTCCATGTTGAATCAACAAAAACCATTCGCTTGCACGTTGCAAACGGGGAGAGCCCGTGTGGATAAATTTGTATAAGAAAGGAATAAAAATGGCTCTTATGAACTCTCTCTAGCGCCAAGGGCTGTTGGCAACACCCACGAGTTGGCAAAGCGTGTGATAGTGTCGGCTTGCAGAAAATGTTAAATCTTCAAGGATGCCATGTTAAGCGCTTATTGATGTTAGTTTTCTTAATGAGGCATTATCTTCGAACTCTCTTTTGTTGTTTCAACAGAAAGAACGGCGATTAGAGCACCGGTATGATAATTGTAAATCATAAATTTTGTTTGTCCATCAGGGGTTAAAACTTTCAGTACAATATTGTGTTCTGAGAGGCTTTGCGACAAAATCTGTGTTTTTTCCGGTAGAGAGAGCGTATGATGGATAACGTGTGGGTTTTTGCTGGGAGAGGAAGATAACTCGGTTTGTTTTGGCGCTGATCCGGTTGTTATCACTTTATAAACAATTAAAAACAGTACGGTTAGAATAAGGAAAAGCGTTATTAAAACGGAAATAATCATTAAACCCATAAGTTTTTTTCTCACTCGTTCTACGGCAGGGTCTAAAGGGAGATCTTGAGGCAGAGAATTTTGCTCTGTGTGATGGTCTTTTGAAGGTTGCATTCGCTTATTATCCATCATGTCTTTCATTGATTATTTTTTTGAGATCTGATGGGTTTATGCTTTTAAAGTTTTTTGTGCAAGAGGTTTGTGGAAGAAGAATGCAAAAGAGGAAGCGATGTTGGTAAAATATCTTCTTTGTGGACTGTAGACACCTTGTCCTTTACGTTTTGGCTTTTAAGAAGAAAATTTCCATGGTTTGTTACAGACCAGATCAAGTTTACTTCTTGTTGATGCAAATTTGCATGTACGTTTATACATTGGGCAAAAATTTGTTGTCCATAAAGTGCAAACTTTTTTGTGGACGGTACCATGGCTTGTTCACAAGCTTGAGCCGTTGGATAGATTTTAACCATTGTATTGTTCGAATAGCAACTATTAAAATCATCTGTACATGAAACTAATAAGAGGATAAAAACAAGGGGATTCATCAATTATTTTCCAAATGAGAGGTTGACAGAGCGGACTCCAATTTGTCAGCCTAGGGGCTTCTTCACTGTTAAACGCTTTCAAAGTTTTTTAGTTCCCCTTTGAGATGGGTTTTCCCCTTTGAGATGGGTTTTCCCCTTTGAGATGGGTTTTCCCCTTTGAGATGGGTTTTCCC
>NZ_JBHIOG010000012.1:0-2584 GCF_042195435.1 Bartonella sp. CL162QHHD | reverse complement strand
GTGTGAGTGGCTCTTGTGAGATTTATGGCTCTGTTTATGGCAATGCTAAAATCTCATATTGTGCAACAATCTGGGGGCGTGCTTATGGCAATGCAAAAATCAACAAAAAAAGCAAAGTAAGGTTGGTTCCAAAAAATTGTGAGGTTTATGAAAGCGATAATGTTGTCAATATAACTAATAAAACAGAATAAAGAACGGCGTGGGGGGCGTGCATTCTTTATGGTTATAAACGCATATAAAATGCATTGCTATAAACATATCATAAAAGAGAGGGTAAAATAAAAAAAAAGCCGTGCCAAGTGATATGACGCGGCTTTCAAATGTCTATTCTAATGATTAAAATGAATCATCCACAATGGAGTAATGAATGCATATATACAAAACGTATCATATTGCAAGCGCTCTATGAGAGATATGAAAACTTATCAAAAGGAACGTAAATGTGCGTATGATCTTTAAGCACTCATTTGAATTATAGAGCCTATAAACGCTTGTTATGGCTATCAAACGTATCAAACAAATCAAAATGCTCGGTAGCTTTAACAATCCAATCAAAAGCAAATGCATATTCAATAAATATCTGCAAAAAACGTTCTTTTTACATTTGGAAGCGTTGGTTTTTACAAAGCAGCTTTTCATAAGATAAATAAACAAACGCTTTTATAAAGTGTAAGGTTTTTAAGATTTTGCTCTGCTGTGAAATCTAGATCTTCATTTTTCATAAATGAAACGTTCTTAAGAGCAAATGATAACTAAGTTATAACTGTAATAAAAAAAAGTTTTAACGTTTCTTATAAAGATCTCATTTTATGTTTCAAACGTTTAAACGTGCATTTAAAGAGGTTCTCATAAGCGTATTTGTACTTTTCATTAAAACCTAATTTCTTTAAATATTAGCCGGTCCATTTTGGGGATGTTATCTTAGAATAGAGCATTCTTAAATATTACAGCTTTTGACTCAAAATTGAGTAAAAACCCATACCTTATGATGTTACAATGGTTTTGAAGTTTGTTTGCTTATCTTGTCTAAATAGCTGCCCCCAAATTTGGAAAGAGCTCTTTTGGTTTCGTATTTTTAAACTATAACTTTTAAAACGTTTTTAGTACCAAATCTAAAGTAGATAGTAATTCTACTGCCATGGCATTATTTGCCTCCATTTTTTTGTGGAAGCGAATAGTTCCATTCTTAAAGACTAGCCTGCAATCTATTCATTAAAAGGCTTTTCATTTCATAAGATATAGCATTTTTAATTTCATGACCTTTATTTCCTACCTCGGTAAAAAAATACCGTGGTTATAAAATCGATCTTGTCTTTAAATCCTTTTATGCAATCTTTATAAACTAAACCTATAAGCTTATAAAAGTTTTAAATGATTACCTTCTTATAGGATAATCTAATGTTGCGATAACATCTTTAGATTTTACGCTCCCCAATTTTGAGGAGTGCAAATCTTGTGTTTTTATCATGCGATTAACAATCCAATCATTAAAACAAGATGTGATCTTTAAACGTATGTTATCGATAATTCCAAACAACTAAATTTTTAAACAATGCGATTTTGAGTGATAAAAACGTATCATAAAATTTATGAACTGTTATAAATGATAGCTGCTTTTCATTTTATTTGAATACACACATGCGTTATAATATTTACATCATGATTTGCTTTTTATGGTCTATTCATGCATGGCAATCTTATATAAAAAATGGTCAAATGAATCATGCATAAAAGTGTGGGTTCTTAAGTGGATTCATATAAAATAATTGCACACAACATATTGATTTATTTATATTTTTATGTCATATGTGGCGCCGGGCGCTAAAAACACGGTCGTAAGTCCGCCGCTATACTTTCCCCTCGCGAAGGGTATTGTATGGTATAGCTACACCCGACAAAATCGTTATATGCCAATGATAGCACAAAAGAAAGTCAGTATTTTGAAGATGGGAAAAACCTTACGTGGTTTAACCGCTTACGATTAAGTGTTTTTAGCACTTGCCAACCTTAATAAACGAACCTTTCTTTAATGTCAATACGTATTTTTTATTTTTTTCAATTTTTTTCATTTTGATACCTACCTAATTGAATATCAAGTGCTTTTTTTAGCTCTCTTTCTTTTTAATAGATGATTGTATCGCGTAAATGGACATGTTTATTAAACTGCGTGTATGCAACATGAGAAAGAATGAATAAACTAAAAAAAAGTACCAAATAACGATATCTAAATACCAAAATACAGTATAACTATTTGGAAAAATTAAAACGACAAGTGCTAAACTTATTAGCTTTAAGAGTCTGTGCAAATACTGTTGTAAATCACGTGTTAATATCTTCCAACCTGTTGTATCATCATCTTTATATTTTGGATTGTTCTGCAACTCAAAAGGAATATGAGAATTGCATAAAATTACAAAAATATTTGTTATTATTATCAAACCAAAAGATGCAAATATCAAAATACCTTGGATAAAGTAGGGATTTTTTTTAATTCCTAAAAAATATAAAAATATAAAAATTATAATACCAAACAAGGCTCTTAGCTGCTTATCTGTAAACATATTTATTTCCTGCGGTTTTCGAT
>NZ_JBHIOG010000011.1:0-5506 GCF_042195435.1 Bartonella sp. CL162QHHD | reverse complement strand
AGACATAGACAATACCGCATCTGTAGAGGGCGTGGTCAAAAAGTGAGAAACTGAAAGCGTCTCACTCAATTGTGGAGAAGGCTGTTCTTTATGAACTGGACGCACAATCATCTGATCGGCTAAAGAGTGAGAAGATTCTGAAACAGCAGTTTGTTGCTCTTCAGCAGAAAGAGGATGAGAACTGACTAGAGGAAACACCAGACGATTCTGATTTTCTTGAGAGGGAGATACAGAAACACTAGAGACATTCTGCACTTCTCTTAAATGACGTGGAGGCCGTGGTTTAGCTGGTTGTTTTTTAGTAGGTTTACGAGAACCGGTATTTTTTCCTCTAGAAGAAGCACTTTGATCAAACAATGCAAGAGGAATCTTCGTTTTCTTGTTTACACACTGTGTTTCAGTATTCGAACGTGTCGTACTTTCAGAGGCAGAACTTAAATACCAAATTGTAGAATAACCACTAGAATCAGCACATCTTTCTCTCTTTCGTAAAACATACTGATAAGCTCCACCATCAACAGCTGTAATGTCCTTACCCGAAAGATCTTCCAGAGTAAAATTAGCGCCTCCAAATTTATTAGTAACTAAATTAATCTCTGTGGTCCAACCATTTTTCTGAGAGATAGGACCTGTAATTTCACGACCAGAATCTGCAACGCTTATTTTGTGATTACCTGAACCTTCATCAATCGACAAGTAATCACTTGCATCCCCCGTAGCACTAATATTGAATCGAAAATGCAAACTTCCTGAAAGTTTCTCAACATGAAGTGAAATATGTCGTGGATCATACGGTATAGAAGTAAAAATAACAGTCCCATTCTGCCCCCCTAAATCTTCAATTTCAATCTGAGGTTTTTCTCCTATATTCCGTTCACCAACCTCAAATATTGTTTCTTCAGATCTGTCCTGTATAGGAATTTTTTTCTTAGTCGTATGATTTGTCCTATCACCAGCGAATAAATAAAGTTCTCCGTGATCATTGATCCTTACTTCTCCAACGACATCTTTTATACCAACATGGAACCACGACTTAGCAAAGCTGTTAACAGTCAGACCATCCACAAACCCTTCAGGATATACAACTTGAATAGCATGATCTTTCAAATTAGTATCATAAGATTCTCCTAACGCTAAAACGTGCTGCCTCCCATTCCCAGAGACCTGAGCATACATTGATTTTCCCCCCTCTTTTCTTTCTCCTGCATAAAGATTTTGTTCTCCGTTATCTCCCACTTTCGTATACCACACCCACGCTTCATCATATACATTCTGCTGTCCCACTGCTCCACCGCCGCCAGAAACTGTGGTATTAGAAGCACTGCTTTTTCTCACCACGCTTGTAAGATCAATATTTTTCTCTTCATGAACAAACTGCTGACCTCCAAGGATTTTAGCATCTATTGCATTTCCTCCACGTGTAACTATTTGCATCCCTCCTTTTTCAATAGTGGATCCCATGGAAGTTTTTCCATTTTCAACAATTTCAACACCACCACCTTCGATCTTAACATTATTGTTGAAAAGGGTTGTAATCAGTGCTGAACCTTTTGGTACCTTCCCTCCACTTCCCACATTTTCTAATCTTTTTAACTCTTCATTCCTGTTTTCAACTGCACTTGCAACTTGTACAAAACAACTACTGATCATCAATACTGAAAAACTCAACTTATGTTTATACTGCATTATCGACACTCCACTCTCAATTATTTAGAAAAATATCCCACGGCTACGTAGGTAACTCGCCTTAGATTGTATCGTAATGTGTTTTATTTATGTTTAAAAACACTTTTTAAGTGTATTTTTTAATATAAACAACTTTAAGTTGTGTATCTATGAGCTACTAGAAAATTCTAACTTACGGCTGAAAATCTTAATAAAATTCAAATTGTTTACTTGAGTTCAAGGAACAATTTTCAATATTTGAAGTTAGATGAACAAAATGCTCGTGCCTAACGAGGTCACGTCCTTCACGAAACACAAAACGCCTTTGAATTGTACATTCACGCGCTTGTTTTAAAGAGACATCTCTCAACGCACCCGAACCCATTTCGCGACGTCATCCCATGAATGGTATACCGGTAAAGCCATTGCGTCCCCAATCTTTACGCTTATGAAGAAGCGAGCCGATATCATCATACACTTTGCCATCCTAATGTTATGATAGCCCTTGACACTAGAGAAGATTCATAAGAAACATTTTTACTCTTTTCTTATATAGTTTTTATCCACATGTTCATCCCGCTTGTGATGTGCTAGGCGAATAATTTTGATTGATTCAACATAAACAGATTTGGAATGAGAGAATCCTATGATACTCGGGACTCTCATTCAACATGCATAGAAATGAATTATTATTATAAATTCAGTATGTTGCCTTTAAAAAAGAGAGTATAAAGACATTCCTACTATTTGAGAAAGTCCCTATACTCTCGAAAAGACATAGCCGAGCGTTATCTGTTTAAGCTTGCAAAACAATTACATTTGTAAAATTAATCAGCCGTGTACACACATATTTAGAAACTATAGCGTAATCCTAAAATACCTTGAAGAGCATTCTTAATCTTATGTCCTTTTAGATAATGTGCTTCCGCATAAAGTGTTAGTTTATCATTGACCGTACCGTTTAAACCAATTCCCAATTTACCCGCACTGCCTGATAAATCTGTAATAAATTTATACTGCTTATTAATTGTCGTATAATTATTATTTATATTCTCACGCAACCAAGCTGCCATAATGTAAGCTGTTAATGAAGTTTCTGAATTCACAAAAAATTCATGTCCTGCAGTCAATCCAACTTCACTGCGGAATGAATTTAATGGGCTTAGATCACCTATCATTTCATTGGAAAGTTTTATTCTTTTACCTTCAACCTGCAAACCTGTTAGCTTGATATAAGGCTGCATCCAAGTATTCTGTGCCGGTTCAAAATAACAGCCAATCTCAAATGATCCACCTATCGCCCACTGATTGTAATGACTTTGAATAGCTAAACCATTCGTTGAGATGGCTTTTAAATTATCTCGGTAATAATTATATTTCAAAACACCATCCATATACCATCCACGATGATCAAAATAAGTTGCGTAAGTTCCAATGCTATAAGAGCTCAAATCACTATCACCACCTCGTGCATGAGAAACACGTGCTTGATCATAACTCCCAAAACCACCAACATACAACTCTCCATGCCTTAATTCACTCAACTGATCAGCACCAAAGACTAAACCTGTCTGCCCAAGCTTAAAGTGTGTATGGCCTGTCGCAACACGTTCTCTGCTCTTAATCCCATAAGTCCATAGTTCGATATCTTTCTTATTTCTGTCCCAAATTTTTCTACCATTCCGTACAACTTGCAACTCATTATTAAAAATAAGTCCAGGGACTACGGACAACGTTAACACTGCATCTGTAGAGGGGGTTGTTGATGTTTCACCAGGAAAAAAAGGATCTGTCGGATCTGGCATAGAAGGCTCTGGTCCACTGAGGCGGTCTGCCGATAAAAACCAAACTTTCCCATTTTCATCCTTTCTTTCTTTCAAATCATACATATAAGTTCCACCATCAATGGCGTTAATTTTTTCACCCTTAAGATCTGTCAGCGTAAAATGCGCACCACCACTTTGATCCGTAATTAAATCACGCTTATTTGAAAAAGGATCCGTGATTTCAACTCCAGAATCAGCAACACTTATTGTATGTTTCCCAGCGCCTTTCTCAACCAAGAGATAATCACCACGGTTATGGGCAATCGTAGTATTGAACGCGAAATGTAAATTTCCTGAAAGATTATTCACATGAAGCTGAGAATAATATGGATCAGAACCTGTAAACGAAAAAATAACACTCCCTTCACCACTTAATTTTTGTATCAAAGAACTTTTTCCATCAAACTCATCAGTAACAGAGTACAGTTTTGTATCTTTTCCATTTAAAATAATATCTTCTACTGTGGTGCGTTGTTGATCATTCCCAGCATAAAGATGGATCTGCCCAGAATGGTTTACCTGTGTCTTGCCTTCTAATGTTGCTCCAGCATGCACCCATGATTTTGTTTGATCATTCATTGTTAGATTCTTTACAGATCCATCAGTATATATTTCCTGAATAGCACTCTCATTTAAAGTGACTCCAATAGCCTGACCGCCTTTTAAGATACGTTGTTTACCACCACCAAAAACTTCTGTGTCAAATGCAAAACCACCATTTTTTGCACTTTGAGACTTTTTTCCAACCTCTTGGACACCCCCTCGCATAACTTTCGTATTCCAAACTTTTCCGCCATCATATACTTTTTGTTGGCCTAGTGTTTCATCTTGACCATAAATGACAGTATGAGAAGCACTACTCCCTTTAATCTCTCCTCCAATATCCCCCTCGCCGAAAACAAGCTGCTCACCACCATAAATTTTAGTCCCTTCTACTTTTCCTCCATTTCCAACACTTTGGTGTCCGCCTTCTTCAACAACAGCATTTTTCGAAAAACCTTGTTTTCCCTTCAAAGCCTGAACATTTTCAATTCCACCATGTTCAATTTTACTATTCTCACTGAGTCCTCCTGCATACACATAAAGCTCTGCACCATTCCTTACAGTGTTATTAATGGATCGCCCTGGACTATCAATCTCACCATCATTTGAAATGTATGCTTTACCTTCATTATCAAGGATATAATTTTCTAAAATTGCCCCATCTTTAATGGAGATAAGTTCAGGCTTTTTAAGAAACGCAGTATTTTGTTCTTGTGCATTATATCCAGCATTGTCACGATGACTACTGTCAAGTTCCTGTTGACTCGCAAACACTCTAGCACCCTTATCCATGATAAAATCGCTAGGCTTTTTCAAAAAGTCTAATTCATTGCGCGTTCTTACCATGACATCATTAGAGGCTCCAAGTATGCATCTGCCTGTTTTCATATCCTCATTGTATTGATCTTGAAATACTTTATCATTTTCATAACTTGAAGATTGACAAAAAAGTGCTGTCCCCCCCTCATTTGCAGCAGCAGCTTGCACAAAACAGCTGCTCAACATGAGTATCCAACAATGTCGTTTCCATTTATATTGTAGAGCCATATCCTCCCCCTTCACGCCTGCATAGACACTAAACGTAATTAGCTCTACAAAATATATTTTCAACCTTAGATTGCAACAATCCTTCTTAAAAATCCTCCTTATCTCATAAAAAACCGCTCTTTATAGTTTTTAAATACTTTTTTGATCAAGAATATAAGAGCGCTCTTATAGTGCTTCTTTAGCATTTTCTCGGAGTTTTCTTATCAAAGATAAAAAGTAATGCATAATCAAGTATATAAGGGTATACAGTTTATCATGAACAACGAAGCTGCATGCTCTGAAAAATTGTTCTCTGAACCTTTAATTAAAGACCTTTAAAACAATCATATATTTAAAGATAACTAAAAAATAACCATATACTTAGAAACTATAGCGTACACCTATAATTCCCTGAAGGGACTGTTTTGTTTTACGCCCTTTAATAT
>NZ_JBHIOG010000010.1:0-1253 GCF_042195435.1 Bartonella sp. CL162QHHD | reverse complement strand
CTCGCTTGATTTCGGCAGGGATTGTTTTATTAATAGGCACCCGGTTCCTATCATTTGGCTGTTTTAGCTTTGGTGCTAATACACAAGCCGATAAAAGGTTTGCAATCAAAATTACAAGAATGATCGACTTCATTTTAATATGACTCTTTTTTATTGTTATATACATCCTGATATTTGTTGTCATTATTATTATTTTGAACATAAAGTAAAGTACGTTGTGTGTAATTATTTTACTTTTTTTATTCCATTTTAATTTATAAAAATAGCTCAATTTCAGTGCGAATATTTTTTACTTTAGGATTGGATATTCTTGTTATTTTGTCATATGGGCATTAAGGGCGTCTGTTACGGGAACCATTGCTTTCTATCTCATCTAGTTTCTATGTCTCCATAGATGTCCGAATGTAATGCCTTTTGCGAGAGAATTAGCAATGCTTGATAGTTTGAGTAACAGCATGATGGATATAATGGACAAGATGAGAGCTCCCCCAAACATGAAGCTTATATTCTGGTTGTAATCGAGTTTCATGTCGCTCAAATAGTTTGCAAAGATATTCATCATCAGATTAAATACAGTGGCTAAGAGTAGAAAGAGGATTATATAATTCACGACTTGGATTATCCATTGCTCGAAAAGACGATGAGTTGGTTGCCAGAGCAAAGCAACGATGAAGAGAGGTCCCCATCCGACGAGAAGTGTAATAGCGAGTTTTGTCAGTAGCACGAGACCACCGCCGATTGCTACTACGAAGCTTGTTGCCAGCAAGATGATGATGCCTAAGAGACTGTAAAGCAGCCCATTGGCTTCGAAGAAGACGGTTTCTTGGAAAAGACGGCCTGCATATTGGAATCCTTTGGTTGCTGCTGTATCAAGTAAATTCATTAATTGTGTATCATTGAGTGGATTTGTTATGAGTGCTTTTGATAACTCATAGGGCATTTGTGTTATTAAATCCGCAATTTCACTCTGATAAAGTCCTGTGGTAAGGGATATTGAAGTAATAATACTTATTCGTAGGAAACGATTTACAAATCCGGAGAGAGGCATATCTATAGCGCCCCGGATGATGAGCCAACCATAGATGATGAAAGCGATTGTGAGACTGATTGATACAAAGGGTGTAATTGTAGCTATTGTTTTTGAGGAAATGTCCGTGACATACGTTTTTGTTATCTGATCAACTTTATTGAAAAGTTGCGCGAAAACTGTAAATTTCATGAAATTCCTCTTTAACGAATTTTCAATTTTTTAT
>NZ_JBHIOG010000009.1:0-4162 GCF_042195435.1 Bartonella sp. CL162QHHD | reverse complement strand
TGTTTCTAAAGATTCAACGGATGCTGTCACGGGTGGTCAGCTTTATTCGCTGAACGAACAACTTGCAACCTATTTTGGTGGTGGTGCTGGTTATGGTGAGCAAGGACAGTGGAAAGCTCCAAGTTTTAAGGTTACGACAGTTAAGGATGATGGTAACTCTGAAGAGAAAACTTATAGCAATGTGGCGGATGCTTTGGCTGGAGTTGGTAATTCTTTCACAAATATTAGNGGTTATGATGAGCAAGGACAATGGAAAGCTCCAAGTTTTAAGGTTAAGACAGTTAAGGATGATGGTAAATCTGAAGAGATAGACTATGGCAATGTGGCGGATGCTTTGGCTGGAGTTGGTAATTCTTTCACAAATATTAGAAATGAGATTAGCAAAGAGATTAATAATGAGATTGCCAATGTGAAAGGTGATAGCCTTGTTAAGAAAGATCAAGCAACCAAATTTATCACTATTGGTAAAGAAGTAGAAGGCAGTGAAATCAATATCGCTAATAGTAGCAAAGCAGATCGAACTCTTTCTGGTGTGAAGGCAGCAACGAAGAATAATGAAGCGGTTAATAAAGGTCAGCTAGATAAAGGTTTAAAGGATCTTTCTACCAGCCTTCAGTCTGATGATTCAGCCGTTGTTCATTACGATAAACAGAAGGATGGTGCCCCTAATTATATGAGTATAACTTTGGGTGGTAAAGACAAGACACCTGTTGCACTCCATAATGTTGCTAAGGGTGTAATATCTTCAGAATCCTATGATGCAATTAATGGTCAGCAGATTAATAAAATAGGCGGTGATATTGCTAAGTTCTTAGGTGGGAATGCAGCTTTTAGTAATGGTGCTTTCAGTGAACCATCTTATGGGGTACATGACATTAGAAAAACTGGTGATGTAGATGTATCGCCAAATAGTCATCATAATGTTGGTTCAGCTCTTTCGGCGCTTGATTATAGCCTTGGGAATGTGAATACGCGTATAACGAATACGATCAATGATTTTAATAAAAAAATAACTGATAGTTCTCAACATATTGAGAAAGATGCTTTGTTATGGAATGATGAAGCCAATGCCTTTGTCGCACAGCATAAAACGGAAGAAGGTAAAAAGGAAAACAGCAAGATCACATCGCTGGCTGATGGTTCTATAGTATCAGGTTCGAGCGATGCTGTTACGGGTGGTCAGATTAATACCATAGCTGCAAGTTTATCAAAGATTTTAGGTGGCAAATCATCGTTTAGTGCTGATGGCACTTTTACAGTTCCCAGCTATGACTTATCGACAGTTTCTAAAGACGGTGAGGTAACAGATAAACCGTATGAAGGTGTTGAAAAAGCCTTTAAAGGACTTGATACAAATATCAAGACTGTTAACGCTCGCATTAAGGAAGTCTCAGAAGGAGTTGCACAAGATTCTTTATTATGGAGTAATGAGAGTAACGCCTTTGTCGCACAGCATAAAACGGAAGAAGGTAAAAAGGAAAACAGCAAGATCACATCACTTGCGGCTGGCTCTATAGTATCAGGCTCGAATGATGCGGTTACGGGAGGTCAGCTTCATACCATAGCTGCAGATTTATCAAAGATTTTAGGTGGCAGCGTATCCTTTGATGGTGAGAAGTTTAAAGATCCCACTTATACGGTGTCGAAAGTTTCTGAAGATGGTGAAGTGACAAGCGAATCCTATAATGATGTAGGCTCTGCTTTTGCAGGAATTGATACGAACTTCATAAATGTGAATAAACATCTGTCTAATGAGGTCAAAAAGTTTAATGAAAAACTAAGTAATATTACGCAAGAAGTTCAAGGCGATGCGTTGTTGTGGAGTGATGCTGAAGGGGCCTTTGTGGCACAGCATGGAAAAGAAGATAAAAGAGTGAGCAGCAAGATTAAACATCTTGCCAACGGAGACGTTAGTGGAACTTCAAGCGATGCTGTAGCAGGAAATCAGCTATATGCTCTAGGTGACAGTGTTGCGCAGTCTTTAGGTGGTCATGCTAGTTATGCCGGTGGCGCTTGGACAGCTCCAAGCTTCAAGATTAAGACCATTAATGAGGATGGTACTAAAGTTGAAGAGAAGAAGTATAATACTGTATCGGAAGCTTTTGAGGGTGTAGGAACATCTTTTGAGAATCTTCAAAAAGAGTTTACCCAAAACAACACGGAGGTTACTGAAAATATTAAGCAGAATGCATTGTTGTGGAGTGATTCTGACAAGGCGTTTGTAGCAACACATGGAGAGAAGGAAAGTAAGAGTAAGATTACATTTCTTTCCAATGGAGAGGTTTCTTCAAGCTCAAGTGATGCGATCAATGGTTCTCAGCTTTTTGAGACGAATAAGACTGTTGCAACTTATTTAGGTGGTGGCGCTGAATATACAGAAGGTAAATGGACGAATCCTAAATTCACGGTCAAGACCTTTGATGCTGATGGTGGATCTAAAGATCAGAATTATCCTGATGTAGCGAGTGCTTTAACAGGGGTTGGTAGTTCTATCACAAATGTTAAAAATGAGATTACAAAACAAATTAACAATGAAATTAACAATGTTAGAGGAGATAGCCTTGTTAAGAAAGATGCAGATACAAATCTTATCACTATTGGTAAAGAAGTAGAAGGCAGTGAAATCAATATAGCCAACAAGACTGGTACGGATCGGACTCTTTCAGGTGTTGGTGAAGCAACAAAGGATAATGAAGCTGTTAACAAAGGTCAGCTTGATGCAAGTCTGAAGGAACTTTCTAGCAGCCTTCAGTCTGATGATTCAGCTGTTGTTCATTACGATAAAAAAGATGGTGATAATGGCGGCATTGATTACACGAGTGTGACTTTAGGTAAAGGTAAGGATGCAGGACCAGTTGCACTTCATAATGTAAAAGATGGTGCCATTGGTGAGAGTTCACATGATGCGATTAATGGTAGTCAGATCAACACAATTTCTCAGAATGTAGCTAAATTCCTTGGTGGTGATGCAAAATTTGTTGGCGGTACGTTTACAGGACCAACCTACAAGTTATCGAAGGTTGATACGGATGGTTCGGTAGCAAGTGCTAGTTTTGAAAATGTTGGTAGCGCATTTATTGGTCTTGATGATAATATCAAGAATGTAAATGCACGGATTAAGGAAGTTTCTGAAGGGGTAGCGCAGGATTCTTTGAGTTGGAGCAAGGAAGCCCATGCGTTTGTCGCGCGTCATGAGAAGAAGCAAGAAGAAAAAGGCAGAGCTGTAAGGACACAAGAAAACAGTAGAATTACGTTTCTAGCAAATGGTGAGATTAGCGCTAAATCAACAGATGCTGTAACGGGTAGTCAGCTTTATTCAATGAATCAGACATTTGCGACGTATTTTGGTGGAGGAGCAGGTTATGATAAAGATGGACAATGGAAGGCTCCAAATTTTGTAATCAAGAAAGTTAATGCAGAAGGGACAGAAAGTGAAGAAAGTTATAAGAGTGTAGCGGAAGCACTTTCTGATATTAGTAGTTCTGTCACGAATGTTCATCATGATGTAACCAATGTAGTGAGTGAAAGCCTTGTCAAGCAGGATGATGAGACGGCTCCTATCACTGTTGGTAAGGAAACAAATGGCACTGTAATTAATGTTGCAAACAAAAGCGGTGTGAAACGGGTTATTTCTGGTGTAGAGGATGCAAAAGATAATAATGATGCCGTTAACAAGGGTCAGCTTGATGCAAGTCTGAAGGAACTTTCTAGCAGCCTTCAGTCTGATGATTCAGCTGTTGTTCATTACGATAAAAAAGATGGTGATAATGGCGGCATTGATTACACGAGTGTGACTTTAGGTAAAGGTAAGGATAAGGCGGCTGTAGGTCTCCATAATGTTGCCGATGGTCAGATTGCCAAGGGTTCACATGATGCAATCACGGGCGGTCAGATTAATAAAATCGGTGAGGATGTAGCTAAGTTTTTAGGTGGAGAAGCATCCTTTAAAGATGGAGCTCTTACACAGCCAAGGTATAAATTATCGCATATTTCTGAAGATGGTCAGGTAAGCACGAGCGCCTTTGATGGTGTAGGTGGTGCGTTTGAAGGCCTTGATGCAAATATAAAAAATGTGAATCAGCGTATTAAGGAAGTTTCGCAGGGAGTAGCGCAGGATTCTTTGAATTGGAGTAATGAAGCCAATGCGTTTGTAGCTAAGCAT
>NZ_JBHIOG010000008.1:0-1091 GCF_042195435.1 Bartonella sp. CL162QHHD | reverse complement strand
CTTTGGAAGAAAAACCTTTGGGTTCAATCGCCTTTAGAAGCGGTAATGGTGTTAAGATAATCGTAGGAGGAGCTAAAAAGCTTTATGCTTATGATAGCCAAACGCGTGGTTGGCAGGACATCAGTCAAAATGGTGTGACGTATCAGGCAAATGATGAGAACAAATGGTCGTTTGCGTTGTTCGGTGATGCTGTCATTGCGGTGAATAAAAATGATAAACCGCAAGTTTTCAAGGTTCGCAATTCCCAACGATTTGAAGATTTAGGAGGCAATCCCCCCAAAGCAGGTTTGGTGAAAGTTTGGGGCGATTTTGTTTGTTTGATGCAATTGACAGATAATCCTAATCGTATCCATTGGTCAGGTCTCAATGATGCGACCCATTGGACGGTTGGTGTTAAAGATTGTTATTATCATAACTTTAATGATGGTGAACATGTGCAGGGTGCAACAGAATCGAGCAATCCAATCGTTTTTCTACGTTCTGCTGTTTATGCCGGTTCTTTTACGTTAGGGTCTAAGGTTCCGTTCATTTTTCAAAAGCTACAAGACAAGCGTGGAGCAAGAAGTGCAGCATCTATAGCCTGTCGTGGTAGTGATGCCTTTTTTGCTGGTGATGGCGGCTTTTATCAAATGAGTTTGGATGGTCAACTTTTATCGATAGGCTTTGAAAAGGTCGACCGAACGGTGTTTTCGACCTTTGATAAGCTTGCTCTTGATGAGATGCAAGCGGTGATAGACCCTGTCCATAATCGCGTTTACTGGTCCTTAAAAAGTTACAATAACGAGCAAACGACCTTTGTTTATGATTGGGGCTTGCAGAAATGGTCGACACTACAGGGAGAGCTTTTCACGTTCTTTCCAGTGTTTACAACAGGTTATACTTTAGAACAGTTAGATGAGATTTCGATCAATCTTGAGGCATTGCCGGCTTCTTTAGACAGCCCCCGTTGGCAAAGTGGCGCTCCAATGCTTGGTGCTTTTGATGAAAACAATCGGCTTGTTATGTTTACAGGAGCCCCGATGGAGGCAACGGTTGTTTCACAAGAGATGGGGGCACCGGATGGAAGTTTTAACTTTATTACGAAGATGTTT
>NZ_JBHIOG010000007.1:0-105465 GCF_042195435.1 Bartonella sp. CL162QHHD | reverse complement strand
TTCGTTTTGCTATTCGTGAAGGTGGTCGTACTGTTGGTGCCGGTATCGTCTCTAAGATCATTGAATAAATAATGCTTGTTGCAGGGATACTAAAAGTTTTTTTAGTTTTGAGAGTTAGGGGTATAGCTCAGTTGGTAGAGCGGCGGTCTCCAAAACCGCAGGTCGCGGGTTCAAGTCCTGCTGCCCCTGCCAAAGGGGGGATTTTACATATAAGGGAGTGGATTTTGCTGCCTTTTTCGCTTTTTTTGATATGGGGCTTGTTTTTTTGTGTGTGAAACGGTATTGAATAGAAAGTAAGGAAATTGCATAAGTCTGAAAGTTGGCTTTTGCATTTTTTCCTGTTTATTTTGTTCTATAAAACACAATAGGACTAGAGAGAGTATAGTGTGACGATGGCATCTAAAACCAATCCGATTACCTTTTTGAAGCAGGTTTATGCAGAAACAATTAAAGTGAAATGGCCTACACGTCGTGAGACGGTTATTTCTACTATTATGGTTTTGTTGGTAACTGCATTGGCTTCAGCTTTCTTTTTTATTGTGGATCAGGTTATGCATTTTGGTGTTTGGCGGGTTATTGATCTTCTGAAATATCTTTTTAGTTGAGAATGTAAGGAAGTGTGACTGTGGCAGCTCGTTGGTATATTGTTCAGGCATATTCAAATTTTGAAAAGAAAGTAGCGGAAGCTATTGATAAGGAGGCAAAGCAAAAGGGACTTGATCATCTTTTTGAAAAGATTTTTGTTCCAACAGAGCGTGTTGTAGAGGTTCGTCGTGGACGCAAAGTTGATACTGAGCGAAAGTTTTTTCCTGGTTATGTTCTTGTTCGTGCTGAGTTAACAGATGAAGTTTATCATCTTATTAAGAATACGCCTAAAGTGACAGGTTTTTTAGGATCGGATGCGCGTCCTGTTCCTATTTCTGATCGAGAGGTTGAGCAAATTCTCAAACAAGTTCAGGAAAGGGTTGAGTCTCCAAAGTCCTCTGTATTGTTTGAGGTTGGAGAGCAAGTTCGCGTTGCTGATGGTCCTTTTGTTTCGTTTAATGGAATTGTTCAAGAGGTTGAAGAAGAGCGCTCTCGTCTTAAGGTTGAAGTGCTTATTTTTGGGCGTCCTACGCCTGTTGATTTGGAATTTGGTCAGGTTGAAAAACTCTGATTAAACTTAGAGTAGTTTTAATTACTTTAAGGAAGGAGTGGGAGGTGATTTATAGCTTTTGTCGGCTTAATGATCCGAACCACGTGACTGCAGCGGGTAACGGGCAAGGTGAATTGTCAGTATACCAGTGAAATTAAAGGCAGATTGTTATGGCAAAAAAAAGTATAGGTCAGCTTAAGTTGCAGGTTCCTGCAGGAGCTGCTACTCCATCTCCACCGATTGGTCCAGCTCTTGGGCAGCGTGGTATTAATATCATGGAGTTTTGTAAGGCGTTTAATGCAGCTACACAAGAAATGGAAAAGGGAGCGCCGATTCCAGTTGTTATTACGTATTATCAAGATAAGTCTTTCACATTTTCTCTCAAGACGCCTCCTGTATCATTCTTTTTAAAGAAGGAAGCAAACCTGAAATCTGGCTCAAAAGAGCCTGGTAAAGTGTCTGTAGGAAGCATTTCTCGCGATAAAATTCGTTCGATTGCGGAATCAAAGATGAAAGATCTTAATGCGAATGACATTGAGGCAGCAATGCGTATGGTTGAAGGTTCTGCTCGCTCGATGGGCTTGGAAGTGGTGGGCTAATATTATGGCAAAAGTAGCAAAAAGAATAAAAAATATCCGAAAAGATATTGATTTTAATGAACTTTACGCTTTAAAAGATGCCGTTTCAATGGTTAAGGAGCGTGCTGTTGCTAAGTTTGATGAAACAATCGAAATTTCAATGAACTTGGGTGTTGATCCTCGTCATGCTGATCAAATGGTTCGAGGCGTTGCTCATTTGCCTAATGGGACAGGGAGAAATATTCGTGTTGCCGTTTTTGCTCGTGGGGATAAGGCTGAGGAAGCTAAGGCGGCAGGAGCTGATATTGTGGGTGCCGAAGATTTATTTGAAAGCGTTAATAGAGGGACTATAGACTTTGATCGTTGCATTGCAACGCCAGACATGATGCCTCTTGTTGGTCGTCTTGGTAAGATTCTTGGTCCACGGAGTTTGATGCCAAATCCGAAGGTTGGTACTGTAACACTTGATATCGCCGGTGCTGTCAAAGCTTCTAAAGGTGGTGCTGTTGAGTTTCGTGTGGAAAAAGCTGGTATTGTGCATGCTGGTATTGGTAAGGCTTCTTTTGGTGTTGAAAAAATCGTAGAAAATATAAAAGCCTTTGCAAGTGCAGTTATTAAAGCCAAACCGCAAGGTGCAAAAGGTGAATATATTAAACGCGTTGCTGTTTCGTCGACTATGGGAGTTGGTGTTAAAGTTGATCCGGCAACGGTTCGTTCAGAGTTAATGTAAGCTGATTTATGATTTTGTTTTTTGGGGTATGGGAATATCAAAATTGTATTTTAAAGTGCTGGTTTTGATCAGCATTTAGCTATCTAAGCTTTATAGGGCTTAGGTTGTGCCGGGAGAAATTCCGGAATATCCTGTCCGAGATTGTAGGTGATACTTTTAAGTATCTTAATCAAAAAAAACCTGCATGAGACTGGGGTAAAAACTGAGAGTTAAAAGACTTAAAGGGTTTGAGCCAAGGTTGCCTTTGAACGCTGTGCGTGAAAAAGGGGACAGGATCCTCATCGGTGACATGAAGTATTTTATGTTATCAAAGGTAACCAACAGGTTTGTTTTAAGTAAATCTGTTAAATGGAGAGAGACAGTGAATAGAGCGGAAAAACGCGAATTTGTTACATGGCTTAACGAGGCTTTTCGGAAGTCTGGTTCTGTTGTTGTTGCACATTATTCCGGTCTGACAGTTTCACAGATGAATGATCTGCGTTCGAAAATGGGTGAAGCTGGCGGTGCCGTTAAAGTCGCCAAAAACCGTCTTGCTAAAATCGCTCTTCAGGGCACGGAATCTGAATCGATAGTGGGTTTGTTTACTGGGCAAACACTTATTGCTTATTCAGAAGATCCAATCACAGCACCGAAAGTTGCTGTTGATTTTGCGAAAAGCAATGACAAATTTGTCATACTTGGCGGTTCAATGGGTGCAACAAGTTTAACTGTAGATGCTGTGAAGTCATTGGCTTCATTGCCTTCATTAAACGAGTTGCGTGCAAAACTTGTGGGTATGATTTCTACCCCTGCGACCCGTATTGCACAGGTTGTTAATGCCCCTGCTGGTCAGGTTGCACGTGTCATTGGAGCATATGCTCAGGAGGATAAGGCGGCTTAAGGCTGTTTGTATTCACGTTTATGGAAGAGCCTTAATGCTTTTCTGTTTTTTTGGATAAAATTTAATAATGGTTCAAATCTTTTAATTGAAGGAATTTAAAAATGGCTGATCTAGAGAAGATCGTAGAAGACCTTTCTAATCTAACCCTTTTGGAAGCCGCTGAGCTTTCTAAGTTACTTGAAGAAAAGTGGGGAGTTTCGGCTGCTGCTCCTGTAGCTGTCGCTGCTGTTGCTGGTGCTGCTGCTCCAGCTGCTGAAGAAAAAACAGAATTTGATGTTATTCTTGTTGAAGGTGGCGCACAAAAAATTAATGTTATTAAGGAAGTTCGTGCTCTTACTGGACTTGGTCTTAAAGAAGCTAAAGATCTGGTTGAAGGTGCACCTAAGCCTATTAAAGAGGCTGCTTCTAAAGAAGAAGCAGAAAAAATTAAATCTCAACTTGAAGCTGCTGGTGCTAAAGTGGAACTTAAGTAAATTTAATTTTATCGGCGGGCATTTATGTTCGCCGATTTCTTTCTCTTAATACAAAGAGGGAAAATAATGAGTAAAAAACCTTTTCCTAATGGTTTCGTAACAGGAATGGGATAGGTTTAGATTACTTACTCCTTCATCATAGAGTCAAAGAGATAAATGGCTTATGTTGGTGGGAAAAGTTAATGATGCTCATTATTGAGTGTCAAGTGAACTGGTCTGCATATGCAGGTTAATGATATAAGGCTTTCAAGGTTGGTCTACCTTGAAGAGTAAAGATCAAGGAGCGACGATGGCTCAGACTCACGCAATGATGTCTCAATTCAATGGTCGTAAGCGCGTACGCAAATTTTTTGGTAAGATTCCTGAAGTAGCAGAAATGCCGAATCTTATTGAGGTTCAAAAAGCGTCATACGATCAGTTTCTCATGGTTGAGGAACCGAAAGGTGGACGACCAGATGAAGGTTTGCAAGCTGTTTTTAAATCTGTTTTTCCTATTTCAGATTTTTCCGGTACAGCTATGCTTGAGTTTGTAGGTTATGAATTTGATTTACCAAAATTTGATGTTGAAGAGTGCCGTCAACGTGATTTAACTTATGCTGCCCCATTAAAGGTCATATTGCGTTTGATTGTTTTTGATGTTGATGAGGATACTGGCTCCAAAGATATCAAAGACATTAAAGAGCAAGGCGTTTATATGGGCGATATGCCTTTAATGACGACGAATGGTACCTTTGTTGTTAATGGTACGGAGCGTGTTATTGTTTCTCAGATGCATCGTTCTCCTGGTGTCTTTTTTGACCATGATAAAGGAAAGTCCCATTCATCAGGAAAGCTTCTTTTTGCTGCTCGTGTTATTCCGTATCGTGGTTCTTGGCTTGATATTGAGTTTGATGCTAAGGACATCGTTTATGCGCGTATTGATCGACGGCGCAAAATTCCTGTTACAAGTCTTTTGATGGCATTAGGTATGGATGCGTCAGATATTTTATCAACGTTTTATGATAAAGTGACTTATGAGCGTGATGGAGAAGGATGGCGAGTTCCTTATTCTGTTGATCGCTTTAAAGGAATGAAGCTCATTTCTGACCTTATAGATGCAGATAGTGGTGAAGTCGTTGCGGAGGCTGGTAAAAAATTAACAGTTCGTACTGCGAAGTCTTTGGCAGAAAAAGGACTTAAAGCGGTTAAAGTTAGTGAAGATGATTTATTAGGTTGTTATCTAGCCGAAGATATCGTCAATTACGAAACAGGTGAAATCTACCTTGAGGCTGGTGATGAAATTGACGAAAAAGTATTAAAAATTTTGCTTGATGTTAGTGCTGATCAAATCAATATTCTTGATATTGATCACATGAATATTGGCGCTTACATCCGCAATACTTTGAAGGTGGATAAAAATGAAAGTCGGCAGGATGCGTTATTTGATATTTACCGAGTAATGCGTCCAGGTGAGCCTCCAACAATTGATACAGCAGAAGCAATGTTCCATTCATTGTTTTTTGATCCAGAGCGTTATGATCTTTCTGCTGTTGGGCGTGTTAAGATGAATTTGCGTATGGATCTTGATTGTCCAGACACAGTTCGCATTTTACGCCAAGAGGATATTCTTGCTGTTGTTAAGATGTTGGTTGAATTGCGTGATGGACGTGGTGAAATTGATGATATTGATAATCTTGGCAACCGTCGCGTTCGTTCCGTTGGGGAGTTGATGGAAAATCAATATCGCATTGGTCTTCTTCGTATGGAGCGTGCGATAAAAGAGCGTATGTCATCGGTTGAAATTGATACAGTTATGCCACAGGATTTGATCAATGCAAAGCCTGCTGCAGCAGCAGTTCGTGAGTTTTTTGGGTCTTCACAATTGTCGCAGTTTATGGATCAAACCAATCCATTGTCGGAAATTACCCATAAGCGCCGTCTTTCTGCTCTTGGTCCAGGCGGTTTGACTCGTGAACGTGCGGGTTTTGAAGTCCGTGACGTACATCCTACGCATTATGGTCGTATTTGTCCGATTGAAACACCAGAAGGCCCCAATATTGGTCTAATCAACTCCTTAGCAACATTTGCGCGAGTTAACAAATATGGCTTTATTGAAAGTCCATATCGAAAAATTATTGATGGAAAAGTTACAAAAGAAGTTATTTATCTTTCAGCGATGGAAGAAGCAAAGCATTATGTCGCTCAGGCTAATTCTTCATTAGATAGCGAAGGTCGTTTTATAGAAGAGTTTGTTGTTTGCCGTCATGCTGGTGAAGTTTTAATGGCGCCGCGTGATCATGTTGATTTGATGGATGTTTCACCAAAACAGTTGGTTTCAGTTGCAGCAGCGCTTATTCCTTTTTTGGAAAATGATGATGCGAATCGTGCACTTATGGGATCGAACATGCAGCGTCAGGCAGTTCCTCTTGTACGCGCTGAAGCACCATTTGTTGGGACGGGAATGGAATCCATTGTTGCACGCGATTCAGGAGCTGCTGTGAGTGCAAAACGTAGTGGTGTTGTTGATCAAGTTGATGCTACCCGTATTGTTATCCGTGCAACAGAAGATTTAGATCCTTCAAAATCAGGCGTTGATATTTACCGCTTACAGAAATTTCAGCGTTCTAATCAGTCCACTTGTATTAATCAGCGTCCTCTTGTAAATGTTGGTGATAGGGTAGAAAAAGGTGATATCATTGCAGATGGTCCATCCACGGATCTTGGTGATTTGGCTCTTGGGCGGAATGTTCTCGTAGCCTTTATGCCTTGGAATGGATACAATTATGAAGATTCTATTTTGTTATCCGAGCGCATTGTTGCTGATGATGTGTTTACTTCAATTCATATTGAGGAATTTGAAGTTGCGGCACGCGATACAAAACTTGGTCCTGAGGAAATTACGCGCGACATTCCTAATGTTGCGGAAGAAGCGTTAAGAAATCTTGATGAAGCTGGCATTATTTATATTGGTGCTGAAGTTCAACCGGGTGATATTTTAGTTGGAAAGATTACCCCAAAAGGTGAAAGTCCTATGACGCCGGAAGAAAAGCTTCTGCGTGCGATTTTTGGGGAAAAGGCATCCGATGTTCGTGATACTTCTATGCGTATGCCTCCTGGGACTTTTGGTACTGTTGTTGAAGTTCGCGTTTTTAATCGCCATGGCGTGGAAAAAGATGAACGTGCGATGGCAATTGAGCGTGAAGAAATTGAGCGTTTAGCAAAAGACCGTGATGATGAACAGTCTATTCTTGATCGCAATGTTTATTCGCGCCTCACCGATATGTTGACAGGTAAAGTTGCTGTAGAAGGTCCGAAAGGCTTTTCGGGCAGCAAAAAGCTTGATAGTACAGTGATGGGGCATTATCCACGATCCCAGTGGTGGCAATTTGCTGTTGAGGATGAAAAACTTCAAAATGAAATTGAAGCTTTGCGCAAGCAATATGATGAATCAAAGGAAGCATTACAACGTCGCTTTATGGATAAAGTTGAAAAGGTCCAAAGAGGTGATGAAATGCCTCCTGGAGTCATGAAAATGGTGAAGGTTTTTGTGGCTGTGAAGCGCAAAATCCAACCAGGTGATAAGATGGCGGGACGTCACGGAAATAAGGGTGTTGTTTCACGTATTCTTCCCGTAGAAGATATGCCATTTCTTGAAGATGGGACCCATGCTGATATCGTCTTGAATCCGCTTGGTGTGCCTAGTCGTATGAATGTTGGACAAATTCTTGAGACGCACCTTGGTTGGGCATGTGCGGGGATGGGCAAGAAGATTGGTGATTTGTTAGAGTTGTATCAAGAGACTGGGGATATATTGCCGCTGCGTCAGCGTATTGAAAATCTTATGCCTGATGATAATCATAATGAACCAGTCCGTCAGTATGATAATGAAAGCCTCTACAAATTGGCATTACAGATGAAAAAAGGGGTTTCAATTGCAACGCCTGTTTTTGATGGAGCACATGAGTCTGATATTAACATGATGCTGGAAGACGCAGGCTTAGATAGTTCAGGGCAGGTTACGCTTTATGATGGTCGTACTGGGGAGCCTTTTGATCGTCCAGTAACGGTGGGATATATTTACATGTTGAAATTGCATCACCTTGTTGATGATAAGATTCATGCACGTTCTATAGGTCCCTATTCACTTGTTACGCAGCAGCCATTAGGAGGTAAGGCACAGTTTGGTGGTCAGCGTTTTGGTGAAATGGAGGTATGGGCACTTGAAGCTTATGGTGCTGCATACACTTTGCAGGAGATGCTAACAGTAAAATCAGATGATGTGGCTGGGCGGACAAAAGTCTATGAGGCAATTGTGCGTGGTGATGATACATTTGAGGCAGGGATACCCGAAAGCTTTAATGTGTTGGTAAAAGAAATGCGCTCACTTGCTCTTAATGTGGAGCTTGATGATGCGCGTGAACTTATTGCACAGCGGGCATTGTCTGATACGGCAGAGTAATAATTCAAGGAGCGCACTGGAAAAAGGCTGTGCTCTTATTACTTTAAGAGGCTCAATAACCTTATTAAGGCTATACAGGTCGTTTTTAAAAGTAAATGTATTTTAAAGAAGATCTGTTATAAAATAAATGAGATATTACAACAGGTTCTAAGAATCTTTGAAGGAGAACAGCATGAACCACGAGGTCATGAATCTTTTCAATCCTCAAGCGCCAGCGCAGACATTTGACTCTATTCGTATTTCTATTGCGAGTCCTGAGAAAATTTTGTCCTGGTCGTATGGTGAGATTAAGAAGCCTGAGACTATTAATTATCGGACTTTTAAACCAGAACGTGATGGTCTTTTTTGTGCACGTATATTTGGCCCTATTAAGGACTATGAGTGTCTATGTGGCAAATATAAACGCATGAAGTATAAGGGCATTATTTGTGAAAAATGCGGTGTAGAGGTTACTCTTTCGCGCGTACGTCGTGAGCGTATGGGGCATATTGAACTTGCGGCACCTGTTGCACATATATGGTTTCTTAAATCATTACCAGGTCGTATTTCTACACTTTTAGATTTAACTTTAAAAGATATTGAGCGGGTTCTTTATTTTGAGAATTATATTGTAACCGAACCAGGATTGACATCTCTTAAGCTCCATCAGCTTCTTTCTGAAGAAGAATATATGCTTGCTATTGATGAGTTCGGAGAAGATCAATTTACAGCTATGATTGGCGCTGAAGCTATTTACGAGCTTTTAGCTAGTATGGAGTTAGATAAAATCGCTAATGATTTGCGTCTCGAATTAGCTGAAACAACTTCAGAGTTAAAGCAGAAAAAATTGATTAAACGACTTAAAATCGTTGAAAATTTTCTTGAATCTGGAAATAAGCCAGAGTGGATGATAATGAAAACAATTCCGGTTATTCCACCGGATTTGCGTCCATTGGTTCCGCTTGATGGTGGGCGTTTTGCGACATCCGATCTGAATGATCTTTATCGGCGTGTTATTAATCGTAATAACCGCTTGAAACGGCTGATTGAATTGCGTGCTCCTGGAATTATCGTGCGCAATGAAAAGCGTATGGTACAAGAAGCTGTTGATGCATTGTTTGATAATGGACGGCGTGGGCGTGTGATTACTGGAGCCAATAAACGTCCTCTCAAGTCTCTATCAGATATGTTGAAGGGCAAGCAAGGACGGTTTCGTCAGAACTTACTTGGGAAGCGAGTTGATTACTCGGGGCGTTCTGTTATCGTGACGGGTCCTGAATTAAAATTGCATCAATGTGGTCTTCCTAAAAAAATGGCTCTTGAATTATTTAAGCCTTTTATTTATGCGCGGCTTGATGCAAAAGGCTATTCATCAACGGTAAAGCAGGCAAAGAAGCTTGTTGAAAAAGAACATCCAGAAGTTTGGGATATCTTGGATGAGGTTATTCGTGAACACCCTGTTTTACTCAACCGTGCGCCAACATTGCACCGTTTGGGGATTCAGGCTTTTGAACCTATCTTAATTGAAGGCAAAGCTATTCAACTTCATCCACTGGTGTGTACTGCTTTTAATGCAGATTTTGATGGTGATCAGATGGCGGTTCACGTTCCGCTTTCTCTTGAAGCACAGCTTGAAGCCCGTGTTTTGATGATGTCCACCAATAATATTCTTCATCCGGCCAATGGTGCTCCCATTATTGTTCCCTCACAGGATATGGTTCTTGGTCTTTATTATCTTTCAATTGTTTCTGAAAAAGAACCAGGTGAAGGAATGGCCTTTTCTGATATAGGTGAGCTTCATTATGCCTTGGAAAATAAGGTTGTAACGCTTCATACGAAGATTAAAGGCCGTGTTAAGAATATTGGGAAGGATGGAAAAGAAGTTTCTAAACTTTATGATACGACACCTGGTCGTTTGATTATCGGTGAGCTTTTGCCAAGAAGTGCGGATATCTCATTTGATATTGTCAATCAAGAGATGACGAAAAAGAATATTTCTAAAATGATTGATCATGTTTATCGGCACTGTGGACAAAAAGAGACGGTTATTTTTTGTGACCGTATTATGCAGCTTGGCTTTTCTTATGCTTGTCGTGCAGGAATTTCATTCGGTAAGGATGATATGGTTATTCCTGATAGTAAGTCTCGTTTAGTTGCAGAAACAGAAGCTTTGGCTAAGGAGTACGAACAGCAATATAATGATGGTTTGATTACACAAGGTGAAAAATACAATAAGGTTGTAGATGCTTGGGGTAAATGTACAGATCGCGTTGCAGATGAAATGATGAAACGTATTCAAGCCGTCGATTTTGATCCTAAAACAGGTCGTCAACGGCCGATGAATTCGATCTATATGATGTCGCACTCTGGTGCTCGTGGTTCTGCTAACCAGATGAGACAATTGGCCGGTATGCGTGGATTAATGGCAAAACCATCGGGTGAAATTATTGAAACGCCTATTATTTCAAATTTTAAAGAAGGTCTAACTGTTAATGAGTACTTCAATTCCACGCATGGTGCACGTAAAGGACTTGCTGATACTGCGTTAAAGACGGCGAACTCTGGTTATTTAACACGGCGTCTTGTTGATGTTGCACAGGATGCTATTATTTCAGCAGTTGATTGTGGTACCGCAAAAGGGCTTACCATGCAGCCGATTGTTGATGCAGGACAAATTGTTGCCTCCATTGGGCAAAGAATTCTTGGTCGTACAGCGCTTGTTGATATTCTACATCCTGTCTCTGGAGAGGTTATCCTTGAAGGTGGAGCAATGATTGAGGAAGCTGATGTTGCGAAGATTGAAGCAGCTGGGATTCAATCTGTTCAAATTCGCTCTGCTTTAACATGTGAAACACGTCTTGGTGTTTGTGCAAAATGCTATGGTCGTGATTTGGCGCGTGGAACACCTGTTAATCAGGGAGAAGCCGTTGGTGTTATTGCTGCTCAATCCATTGGTGAGCCGGGAACACAGCTTACTATGCGTACTTTCCACTTAGGAGGAACTGCGCAGGTTGTTGATTCATCATATTTAGAGGCATCTTATGAAGGTAAGGTGGAGATTCGTAATCGTAATGTGGTTCGTAACTCTGAAGGCCAATTGGTTGTTATGGGGCGTAATATGGCTATCCTTATTAAGGATGAGTTAGGAAAAGAGCGCGTTGTACATCGTGTTAGCTATGGTGCTCATATTTTTGTTGATGATGGTGATGTGGTTAAACGTGGCCAACGTATAGCAGAATGGGATCCTTATACACGTCCAATTTTAACGGAAGTTGAAGGATATGTGGGTTTTGAAGATATGGTTGATGGTCTATCTGTCACTGAAACAGCTGATGAATCTACGGGTATTACAAAGCGTTTGGTGATTGATTGGCGCGCTAATCCACGTGGTGCGGATCTTAAACCAGCCATTATTATTCACACAGATAAAGAAGGTGAATCCATTGCTAAATTGTATAAGGGAGGTGAAGCCCGTTATATGATGTCAGTGGAAACTATTCTTTCTGTTGAGCTTGGTGCTCATGTTAAGGCTGGTGATGTTATTGCTCGTTTGCCAATGGAAAGTGCCAAGACGAAAGATATTACGGGTGGTTTACCACGTGTGGCTGAGCTTTTTGAAGCGCGTCGTCCAAAGGATCATGCGATTATTGCTGAAGTAAGTGGCACGATTCGATTCGGCCGTGGTTATAAGAATAAACGTCGTATCATTATTGAACCAAATGATGAAACTCTTGAGGCAGTAGAATATTTGATTCCAAAAGGTAAGTTGTTTCACTTCCAAGAAGGCGATCAAATTGAAAAGGGAGATTATATCCTTGATGGTAATCCAGCACCTCATGATATCTTGGCGATTAAGGGGGTTGAAGCTTTGGCATCTTATCTTGTTAATGAGATTCAGGAGGTTTATCGTTTACAGGGAGTTCTTATTAATGATAAGCACATTGAAGTGATTGTTCGTCAAATGTTGCAAAAAGTTGAAATTACTGAATCTGGAGATTCTGGTTATATTCCAGGTGATAATGTTGATCGTATTGAACTTGATGAAATCAATGATAATTTGATTGCAGAAGGGAAGAAACCAGCATCTGGTAATCCCATTCTTCTTGGAATTACAAAAGCTTCTCTTCAAACGCCTTCTTTCATTTCGGCGGCATCGTTTCAGGAAACAACACGTGTTCTTACTGAAGCAGCAGTTTCTGGTAAAATTGATACTTTGCAAGGACTTAAAGAGAACGTTATTGTCGGTCGTCTTATTCCAGCAGGTACAGGCGGTACGATTTCTCAAATCCGTCGTATTGCTGCGGTTCGTGATGATTTGATTGTAGATGAGCAGCGTAAGTCTAGTAATAACGAAGTGGCTAAGGCTATGTTGACAAATATGACAACCGGGGCCGTTGCTGAATAATTTAAATACAACATCACATAATATAAAAACGTCTGAATAGAAAGTTCAGACGTTTTTTTATCTCAAAATGCAGAAGTTACATATTTTCTTGAAAATGTCAAAAATTATAAGGCGACAGTTATTTGGAACGTCTTTAGTAGCTTATTATTTTGTAATGATGTTTATCTTTTTTGTTACTTTATTTTAAAGTTTCTTAATTTCTAAAAGCAGTATAGAATTTTTCCAAAATATGTAAAACTCAAAAGCCATATTCAAGGAAAAGAGTGATTATCTACAAATCAAATAATGATTGATTTTGAATTTTAGGAAAATTTTTGATTGATATCTTCTATAAAGATTTAAAAGGACTTATAATGAAAGGTCAATAGTCTTTTCTGTAATCTAAAAAATAATTGATTCTCTACTATACAATGCTTGTATGATAAGAATGTATTTTCTTATAAATTAGAATGCAGGAAAATAGAGATTAGGGTGCTTACTAAGTTTTTTATAAAAAATAGACACATTTCTTATAACAATGTGATCTATGCAGACAGAATGATAAAATGTACGAATATTATTCAATTGGAAAATTAACACGTGAGTTTTCAATAACAGCTCGAACTTTGCGTTATTATGAAGAAGAGGGACTTCTTAGTCCTTTTCGGCGTGGAAGTACACGGCTTTATACACAAACGGATCGTCATAAGTTAAAGCAAATACTGCGTGCTAAAAGAGTTAAATTTTCGTTGTCTGAAATATCTGATATGTTGACAATAGTTGGAAAACCACCAGATGATGAGAAAAAGCTTAAGAAATTAATTGCAGGAATTCATAAAAAACGAGCTGATTTAAAGCAGATGCAGCATGATGTTGATGATCTTCTACAGGATTTAGAACGAATTGAGGAGAGTTTTTTTGAGAGCTTAGCGGAGTTGGGGGTTAGTCATTGATTATAAAATTTATTTTGTCTACTTTTAGACAATTTTCTTTCTCTTAAAAGGGATAGGTTATACTATCTCTAAGGGGGATATTTAACACTGCGTGAAATGTGTAAGTCATTTAAAGAAATAGAGTGTTTGAAAAAGCTGCAAAGGTATTTTCGCAGTATATTGTCCTTGATAAGAAAAAATTATTTTTCATAAAGAAAGTAAAAACAATGACAGTTTCTCCTATGAGTGTTTTTCAATCTATTTTGTCACGAAAGTCAATTCGCGCTTTTACTGATCAGCCAGTTAGTTTGGAAACAATCAAAGAAATCTTAAAACTTGCAGCACGTGCACCATCTGGAACAAATATTCAGCCATGGCAAGTGATTGTGCTTACAGGAAGTGTATTACAGAAAGTAGGGCAAGAGCTTTCACAACTTGTGCTTTCAGGTGTAAAAGGAGAGCGTGAATATAGTTATTATCCACGTCAGTGGCGTGAGCCTTATATTTCAAGGCGTCGAAAAGTTGGTTTGGATCTTTATCAGAGTCTTGGAATTCAAAAAGGAGATAAAGAAAAAATACTTCATCAAAAGGCGCGAAATTTTTTATTTTTTGATGCACCTGTAGGACTCTTATTTACAATGGATCACGACATGGAAATGGGGAGTTGGCTTGATTTGGGTATGTTTATGCAGACCATTATGTTAGCTGCACGTGGATTTGGATTAGATACCTGTCCTCAAGCTGCTTTTGCTGATTATCATAAACAGATTCGTACGCTTTTATCTATTCCTTCTGATCGCCATATTATCTGTGGTATGGCACTTGGTTATCGCGATATGAGTGCTCCAGAAAACAAGTTTGAAACAGAACGAGAATCGTTAGAAAACTTTGTACGTTTCATTGAAACATACCCATAAAATATTTCATACAATTAAGCATACGTTTTGAAGAACTTAGTGCATTATGAAAAATATTTCCGATAAGATTTCTCATCCTTATTGAATTTTAATATTGCATATTAACACTTATTTTACTACGCTTGGAACATTAGGAGTGGTGACTCTAGGGGCATTGCCCGTTTTGAAGGTTGGCTAATGGAAAACACTATAGAAAGAAAGTGTTGGGTGGTAGCAAGACGAGCGACATTCGTGTTTATTGCTGTTATTTTTTTAGTTTATCTCGCAATTTGATTTTAAACGGGAGAAACGTTATGAAAAAGCATATATGCTCAAACTGTACTATAGTTTTGAGGTGATACGTGTTTCTATCTGTTTTTGAACTTTTTAAAATTGGGATTGGTCCTTCTAGCTCACATACGATGGGACCGATGACAGCTGCTAATATGTTTTTGCAAAAGATAGGAGATTTTTCTCAGTCGTCTGATATTCAAGTTTCTCGTATACGTGTTTATCTTTATGGTTCGTTAGCTTTCACGGGTATTGGTCATGCAACAGATAGGGCTATCATATTAGGACTTTTAGGAGAAAAAGCTTCTACTGTTGATCCTGATAGCATGGGGTTTCTGTTAGAAAAAGTTATACGTGAAAAAAAAGTGCAACCAGAAGGCCATCCCGCTTATCAGTTTGATGTGCAATGTGATCTTATTTTTGAACGAAAGCAAATCCTCCCTGGACATACAAATGGACTAGCCTTTGAAGGACTTAATACTGATGGGAATGTTCTGTTGCGGCAGATTTATTATTCTATCGGTGGTGGCTTTGTTGTGACTGAGGATGAATTAAGCCATATGAATGATAATATACAACCAGAAGCATTTGAGGTACCATATCCATTCGATTCTGCTTGTACAATGTTATCAATGGCAGAAAAATCAGGACTTTCAATTGCTGAAATGAAGCGCTTAAATGAAGAAACAAAGATAGAGCGTTCTTCTCTTGATGTAGGGCTTGATGAAATTTTTTCAGCGATGACAAATTGCATTGATAGAGGTCTTTCACAAGAAGGTGAGTTGCCTGGTGGATTGCGTGTTCTAAGGCGTGCTAAAAAGCTGCATGAAACGCTTTTGGAAAATCAAAGGAAAAATCACAATTATCCACTTTGGGCAAATGATTGGCTTTCGGTATATGCTATAGCAGTCAATGAGGAAAATGCAGCAGGTGGTCGTGTTGTTACAGCACCAACAAATGGCGCAGCTGGTGTTGTCCCAGCCGTTTTGCGTTATTATCTTCAATTTAATGATGATTCAGATCGAGAGGGAATACATAATTTTCTATTAACGGCAGCAGCTATAGGCGGTGTTATCAAACATAATGCCTCTATTTCTGGTGCAGAAGTTGGGTGTCAAGGTGAAGTTGGAACGGCATCTTCAATGGCCGCAGCAGGGTTGACCGCAGCATTAGGTGGAACACCAGCTCAAATTGAAAATGCGGCAGAAATTGCGCTTGAACATCATTTGGGAATGACATGTGATCCTGTTGCAGGTCTTGTACAAGTTCCTTGTATTGAGCGTAATGCAATGGGAGCTGTTAAGGCGGTAACGGCTTCTTCTCTTGCATTATATGGTAATGGAGATCATTTTGTTTCTCTTGATGCTTGTATAGAAACAATGCGCCAGACTGGTCATGATATGAGTGAACGCTATAAAGAGACAAGTAAAGGTGGTCTTGCAGTCAATGCAATATCTTGTTAAGAGCTAGAACATTTTTCAATCCATAACTGGACGTTTTGGAGAAGAATCGTATTTCCTGATAAAGCTTATGTTTTTTGTTCCTTATAAATCAAAACTCCAAATTAATTCAGCAGCATGCTTAAAATAAATTTGAGATGGCTTAGTGCTTTCTTAACGAATAGTAGCTGTTGATGCAAGTTTGGAGAGAGTGTATTGTTGATATATGTTTGATTTGTCCTAAAATGGAAAAAATAAAAAAGCGTAAAGTAAAATTAGTGATCAATTTACCATTATTTTTTAGCTGGGTTTTATGGTTTTAAAAAGTTTCCATAGCCATATCTTTTAAGTAATGGAAGATTATACCTGAGTATCCAAGGAAAATTTATTTTAAATCTGAATAATTATGATAAAGAGAGATTTTTAAAGATTTTAATTTTTTAAAAGTGAAGTTTTTTGCTACCTATATGGTAAAAAATATCTTGAAAAGAAACACTAATTTACAATAATTAAAGATATATTGGGAATATCTTTTTTATTTATAAATTCTGTACCGACAAAAAAATTAAAATAAATAATAACGTATACATTAGGAAATATTTATAAAAATTTTCATGAGAATAGAATGCACACAATAGAACATTATCGTGTTACTTGTTCGTGAGTTCGTTTAAAAAATATCTCTCAATGCTCCTAAGCTCATTTCGCGATGGCACCCGTGAATGATATAATAACGGTAAATCCATTGAGCTGTCCCATCTTTATGCTTAATAAAAAGAGTACGCTGGGCATGATTGCACACTTTGCCAAGCCCCCCCGTACAGGGATCAAAGCCCTTAGCATTTGAAATGGTTCATTATAGGTATTTTGAGTATTTTGGGTACAGTTTTACGCCACACACTAATCTCGCCCATAACATGCAAGAGAACGGTTTTTATTAATTCAACATAAACAAGTTTCAAATGAGAGAATCTTACGATATTCGAGATTATCATCTAACATGCAAAATAATGAATTATCTTTATAAATCAGCATCTTGAATATGAGTAGTATAATGTAAGTCATTCCATGAATGGTATAAAATCTATAGAGTATTAGCATCTTTATTTATAAAGGGAGAAAACCAGCACTATCATCCTTTTTTCAACGTTCAATGTTACAAAAGATCCTCGTACTTGAAATAATTCATAAGGGATATTTGATTCCTTTTTTAAATAGTTTATATGCCAATCTTTCTCGTGATGAGCAGGCGGACGATTTTGACTGATTCAATATAAGAAGGAAAATAAGAGAATTTTACGAAAATCTCTTATTCAATATGCAAAAAATAAATTATAATTATAAATTAAAATCTTATGGAAATCGTTATCATAATATTTAATCTGATAATTTCTTTTACGTTTTTTCATCGGTAGTATTTTTATTTTCCAATTTGCTTTGTCTGTTGAAAGAAATGCAAGTAAGAGGAGTGAGATTATTTTTTACAGCGTTTATGTTGTCAGGGGAGCATTAGTAAGAGGGACTTTCTTTATTGAACGTTTAGAATAATTCCTAAAATGATAAGCTTTCATCGAATGAAGCTATTCATTTTTCCAAAAAGATATCAAGGATAATTTTTTATATTAAATCCAAAAGTGGAAAAATATTGGATGTTTTTTATGTTCTTAACAATGGTTTTATTGAAGGCTTGGAGATATTGGATAGTTGGAAAAGCTGTCAAAACAATTCCACAATTTAAGAAAAAAGTATGTTTATCAAAGGGTTTTCTAAGGCTATAGATAATGGTTAATAATAAAATAGTTTTTTAGAGATGGTCTGTAGAATTAAATATTTGTTGCTCCTAGACGGATTTTAATAGGCACATTACCAGTTTGGCTCGCAACGCGTAAATGAATACGTACAGGAGGCATTATGAGACGACGGTTGCGCATTGTTTGGCAAATGAGAAGGTTAACAAGAGATTGTGTATCTAATGCAGTCGAATTATATTTTAAACCAGTAAGTTTTGCAGCAGCATCGTGAAGAGAACGCAATGAAAGGAGGGATGATTGCTTCAATAAAATTTCTTTTTTATGGAATGAAGCAAAAGCATTATCTGTCATAATACTATCCTTAACGCAGAATTCAAAATTTTTTAGTAGGCTACAGTATAGCAGTTAAAATTTGCTTTCTTTAATGTAGAACAAGCATCAAATGCAGCTTTTTTTGATTGAAACCCTGTAAAGCGCGCCCGGTAATAACGCTGCCCATTTTTTTCAAACAGTTGCATATGTGAAGATGCGTGCTTTAAAGTAGAAAAAGCTATATTTTTTGCTTTTAAAAGTAGAGTTTTTGCTTGTTCTTCACTAGGAAGAGAACCTATTTGGATAGCCCATCCGGCATTTTCGGACAAAGAGGCTGTTACAATTTTATGAGTCTCAACCGGTATAGTTTTTTGAGGGTTCGGTATTGGTATAATTACCTTATTTACAGCCGTTATTGCGATGTTGGAGTTTTTAGGTTGTTCTGCAAATGCTGTCAACATAGTCGAAATTTCATCGTCAAAATTACTTAAATCATCTTTAATGGTTGGTATAGGAGTATTGGCGCCAGTGGGTAAGTGATAGCGTACAGAAGCTATTAAACGTTCACCACTTTTCATTTGGCTTGCTTTGGGCAAATATTGATTCAATAAGCTAGCCATATGCTCGTCACGTGCAGTAGATGATTTTCCTCCCATAACAACAGCGACAATAGAGCGCCCCTCAAGACGCATCGAAGTTGCTAAATTAGAACCTGACATTTGTGTGTATCCTGTTTTAATTCCATCGACACCTTTCATTATTTTAACAAGTTTATTGTGGCTGTTAATTTTATGTCCACGGAAATTAAAACTTTTTGTTTTGAACAATTTATATTGTTTGGGAAAATGTTTACGTAAAGCTAATGACAAAGTCGCTATATCTCGTGCTGTAGAATAATTGCGCACATCCGGAAGTCCTGAAGCATTTGCGAAATGTGTATGTTTCATGCCAAGTTTATGAGCTTTTGCTGTCATCATTTGAGCGAATTTTTTTTCACTACCTCCAAGATATTCTGCAATGGCAGCAGCAACATCATTTGCAGATCTTGTAATGAGTGCTTTAGCTGCTGATTCTGCAGAAATTGTTTGGCCTGCTTTAAACCCAATTTTTGTCGGTGGACGCATTGCTGCATAATGTGAAACAGGAATTGGTGTATTGGGTGTCACACGACGCATCTGCATAGCTTCAAAGAGTAAGTACAATGTCATCATTTTTGTTAAAGAAGCAGGATAACGTTTCAGTGTTGCATTGGCTTGAAATAGAGTTTTTCCCGTAGTAGCATCTATAACAATAGCCGCATACTTATCAGGATAGGCGCCTTGAGGTGTGGCTGATGCCCAACAGTAAGAAAAAGCTAACACAACAAAAGAAATTGCTATTGTTTTACAGTAGCGCATAATTTTTTGATAATTAATATACACTTGCAGTATCCTATTTCTCCATTTATCCTGAAAAACTTCTATAAAGCTTCCTTTTCTGTAATTTGTTGATGTAATTTAGACGAATGGTATTACTAATTTGTTTACAGAAGTTATTTTATGAGTGAGTGATTGAAGTCTAACCATAGAGGGAAATTTTTTTCTAATACAAACAGGTATTGCAATAGTTATGAAAGAATTTAAAATTAATAAAAAATGTGCTGCATGGAAAACGATAATGGGACAGACGCTCATAATAAACTCTATAGCTCATATTATGCATAATGAAAAGGGCAAGAATTGGGATGAAGGTAGGCATGGTGCGGTTATAATGCCTAAGGCTAGAGAAAAACTCGAAAAACCTAAATTATGTCGAGTTTTTTTGCTTAATGATGATTACACACCTATGGATTTTGTTGTTTTTGTTTTGAAGAACTTTTTTAAAAAAAGTTTCGAAGAGGCAACGCGGATAATGTTAAATGTTCATCACAATGGGATAGGAGAATGTGGGACTTATACTTATGAAGTCGCTGAAATGAAAATATTACAAGTGAGAGAATGTGCGCGTCAAAATGAACATCCGTTACAATGTGTAATGGAATGGAAGTGAGGAGCTATGCCATCTTTTACACCTAGTCTTGAAGAGGTTTTACATCGTGCATTAACAATTGCTACTCAAGCACGGCATGAATATGCAACATTAGAGCATCTTCTACTTGCGCTGTTAGATGATGCCGATGCAAATTCCGTTATTCAGGCTTGCCAAGTAGATGTGGAGGAATTGCGAGAGCGCTTAACCAATTATCTTCGCTCAGAGTTAGATGAACAGATTAGAGCTGATGAGGATACAAAGCCTACAGCTTTTTTCCAGCGTGTTATCCAACGTGCGGTGATTCATGCACAATCGGCTGGAAAAGATGAAGTATCGGGGGCAAATGTTCTTGTTGCAATTTTTTCTGAACGTGAAAGCCATGCAGCATATTTTCTTCAAGAGATGGGAATGACACGCTATGATGCTGTACGTTTTATTTCACAGGGTGTCACGCGTGATGATGGGTTATCCATGTTACTTGAAGGACTTGAAGAGCAATTAGATCAGCAGATTTCGGATAATGGTGAAAGAGGAACAAGTGCTTTAACGAATTATTGTGTTGATCTCAATTGGAAAGCACGTAATGGAAAAATTGATTTATTAATTGGCCGTGAAATAGAAATTTCACGCATGATTCAGATTTTATGTCGAAGGTCGAAAAACAATCCGCTTTTGGTTGGTGATCCTGGAGTGGGGAAAACCGCTATAATTGAGGGATTAGCAAAACGCATTGTTGATGGGCAAGTACCTGAAGTTTTATCAAATGCAACAATATTTTCTCTTGATATGGGGGGACTTGTTGCAGGTACACGTTATCGCGGTGATTTTGAAGAACGCTTAAAGCAAGTTATTAAAGAGTTTGAGCTGTATCCAGATGCTATTTTATTTATTGATGAAATTCATACCTTAATTGGAGCAGGAGCGACATTAGGGGGAAATATGGATGCAGCAAATCTTTTGAAACCTGTATTATCTTCTGGAACTATGCGATGTATTGGTTCGACGACTTATAGAGAATATCGCAAATTCTTTGAACAAGATCGTGCTTTAGAGCGTCGTTTTCAGAAGATTGATATTAATGAACCTTCTGTTACAGATGCGATTAAGATTTTGCAAGGGATGAAGCCTTACTTTGAAGATTTTCATCAGATTAAATATACAGATCAGGCGATGAAGGCATCTGTAGAATTATCTTCACGTTATATAATTGATCGTAGGTTACCTGACAAAGCAATTGATATTATTGATGAAAGTGGCGCAGCGCAAAAGCTTTTGCCACAAAAACAACGCAAGAAGAGTATAGGTGTTAAAGAAATTGAAGCGACTGTTGCTACAATTGCAAGAATTCCACCAAAAACAGTTTCTCGGAATGATCAGAAGATACTGAGTAAGCTTGAAAGAGAACTCAAACATGTTGTTTATGGTCAAGATCAGGCAATTTCCGTCTTAGTTTCATCCATAAAATTGGCGCGAGCAGGTTTACGCGAACCGGATAAACCAATAGGAAGTTATTTATTTTCAGGACCAACAGGTGTAGGAAAAACTGAAGTTGCAAAACAGCTTGCATCATCTTTAGGCATTGAATTATTGCGTTTTGATATGTCAGAATATATGGAACGGCATACGATAGCACGTTTAATCGGAGCACCTCCAGGTTATATAGGGTTTGATCAAGGAGGTCTCCTTACAGATGCCGTTGATCAGAAACCTCACGCAGTTCTATTGCTAGATGAGATTGAGAAAGCGCATCCAGAGTTATTTAATATTTTATTGCAGGTAATGGATTATGGTAGATTAACAGACCATAATGGTAAGAAAATTGATTTCCGCAATGTTATTTTGATTATGACGACCAATGCGGGTGCTTCAGATATGGCAAAATCAGCTATTGGATTTGGGAAAGTACATCGTGATGGTGAGGATATAGAAGCAATCAATCGGTTATTTACACCAGAATTTCGTAATCGGTTAGATGCAATTATTCCGTTTGCACCTTTATCTCATTTAATCATCAATCAGATAGTGCAAAAATTTATTTTTCAGCTTGAAGCACAATTAGCTGATCGGGGAATTTGTTTTGAATTAAGCCCTTCTGCAACTTTATGGCTTTCCAATAAAGGATATGATTCTCAGATGGGAGCACGCCCATTAGGGCGTGTTATACAAGAATATATTAAAAAGCCATTAGCTGATGAAATTTTATTTGGAAAGTTACGCAATGGTGGTATCGTTCGCGTATTGACACAAAAATCAAATGGTAAAAAAGAAAGCTTACAGTTAGAAATTTCATCTTCCGATATATCTGTAAGTTCAAAGAAAAGTAAAATGGAAAATTTTACAAAAAAACGTGTAGGAAAAAAAAGCTCAACAACTTAAGAGTGTGTTATAAGGCAGCACGGATTTTTTTTGCATTCTCTTCAAGTATTTCTGTAGGCGTTATCATATCATTATGAGGGGTAAGTTCTATTCCCTCCATACGTGGTATAATATGAAAATGGAGGTGATAAACGGTTTGTTGACTAGCTGCTTCATTAAATTGCATGACAGTTATGCCATCTGCCTGAAAGGCTTTTTTGACGGCATTTGCAATTTTTTGAACAGCTTTAATAACAGGAAATAATGTTTCAGTATCCGCATCAAGTAAGTTTCTCGAGCCTTTTTTAGGAATGACCAGCGTATGACCTGGTGCCTGTGGCATGATATCCATAAATCCAATAACATCATCATCTTCGTAGACACGAACAGAAGGGATTTCATTGCGAATCAATTTAGCAAAAATATTGTTATTGTCGTAAGCTTGTTTCATACAAATATTTCCTTTTATTGTAAGTTTAAGATTCTAATTTAAAAACGAAAAAATGCAAGGTTTATCAGAGTGTAAGACAAAGAAGTATTTTGACTTCAGTTATATTTAGGATGGTGCACTGTCTTAATGAAGGTTTAGATTTCTATGATGGCTTCAACTTCTACAGGAACATCCATAGGAAGAGAGGCAACACCAATAGCAGAACGGGCGTGTTTTCCAATTTCACCAAGGATATTGACGAATAAATTAGAAGCTCCATTGGCAACAAAAGGAATATCGGTAAAATGAGAATCTACAGCCACAAAAACAGTAATTTTTACCACACGTTTTATTTTATTTAAGTCACCCAGAGTTGCCTTGAGTTGCGCGAGAATATTGAGAGCGCAAGCTTCGGATGCTTTTTGGGCTTGTTCGGTATTCACAGTTGCACCAACTTTACCGATGGCTATTGGTTTTCCATTAATAAGGGGGAGTTGTCCAGAAATAAAGAGCTGATTGCCACTTTGTGAAGTGGTGATGTAATTGGCAAGGGGGGAGATTACTTCAGGAAGAGTGATTCCGAACTTCTCTAAGTTTTTTTCAATCATATTGGTCATAATGTTAACTCCATAGCTACTCTATAATATATTCATTGCATAATCTATTTTTTGATTTAAGAAAATGTGTGGTTAATTGAGAAATTAGCCTTTTTTGCCTTATTGTATGATGTTATGCAACTGGGATAAAGTTCGGAAGTTGGGAATGATTAGATCATTATTTATAATAATTTTATATATTGTTTTTTTATGTACTGCGAGAGCTGAAGAACCCATTTTTATTGTGCCTCATCGAGCAATTTATGATTTTCATCTCGATAGTGTTTCTCATGAAATGACAATTTCTGCGATGTCAGGACGAATGGTTTACGAGCTTACTGGTTCGGCATGCCAAGGCTATAGCACACGTTTTCGTTTCATTAGCCGTGTTCACATTGAAGATATGCCAGTACGTTTGACGGATCAACAGACGACGAGTTATGAGACAGGAGACAGCCGTACATTTCGTTTTAATATCACAGATCAAGAGGGAGAAGAGGTTGTGCATCGTGCCGAGGGGGTTGCGGAGCGTACTCAAGATGGTATTACAGTTACCTTAAAAAAGCCAAAGGAAAAAGAGTATAAGCTTGCAATGGCTGAATTTCCAATAATGCAACTAAAAAATATTATCCGCCATGCAAAAGCAGGAGATCATTTTTACAATGTTACTGTATTTGATGGGACAAATAAAGCAGATAAAGTTATAAAAGAAAGTATCGTCATAGGGGAAAAGAAGACGCTTTTATCTGATAGCGAAACGGAAAAAGTAAGAAAATTGGATGAAGAAGAATATTGGCCTGTTACAATTTCTTATTTTGATGATGGAGAAAATAAAGATGGTTTGCCGGTTTATCGTAGCAGTTTTCTCTTACATGAGAATGGTGTCATGCGTGATCTTCATATAGATTATGGAACTTTTTCAGTGCGTGCAAAATTGAACAGTCTCGAATTCTTGGAACTTGGAAAAGATCTTAATCAATGTGAAAATGCAAATATTAAATGATTAAAGAAAATAACTTGAAAAAGAATCAAATATTAGTATGTTTGCGCTATTCCACACGCGGAGTCTGGGTGTTTGCAAATGATCTGTGAGAAAATTCTAGCAAGCATCCGCCGGTAGCAGGTCTTTCTGCTTTTTCCGCGGAGGTTGAACCGGAAAGGATAAGATTTATGGCACTACCCGATTTTACTATGCACCAGCTTTTAGAAGCCGGTGTGCATTTTGGTCACCAGACTCATCGCTGGAATCCCAAAATGACTCCCTATATTTATGGTCAGCGTAATAATATCCATATTATTGACCTTGCTCAGACCGTTCCACTTTTACACCAAGCGCTTAAACTTGTTTCAGATACTGTAGCGCGTGGTGGTCGTATTCTCTTTGTTGGTACGAAACGGCAAGCATCTGACATTATCGCAGATGCGGCGAATCGTTCCGCCCAGTATTACGTTAATGCACGTTGGCTTGGCGGCATGCTCACAAACTGGAAAACGATTTCCAATTCGATCCATCGTTTGCGGAAGCTTGATAAAATTCTTGCTGCTGAAGCGCAAGGCTTTACCAAAAAGGAACGTTTAAATCTTGAACGTGATCGTGAAAAGCTTAATCGTGCGCTTGGTGGTATTAAAGATATGGGTTCTGTTCCAGATCTTATTTTTGTTATCGATACGAATAAAGAAAATATTGCACTCCAAGAAGCAAAACGTTTAGGTATTCCAGTGATTGCTATTATTGATACCAATTGTGATCCCGATGACGTAACACATCCAATACCAGGTAATGACGATGCTTCACGTGCAATTTCTCTTTATTGCGATCTTTTTGCCCGTGCTGCTCTTGATGGTATTGCACGCCAGCAAGGAGCAATGGGTATCGATTTAGGAGCTCAAGTTGATGCACCTGTGGAGCCTATTTTGGAAGAAAATGCAGTTTCAGAAGTTTCTGAATAATATAAAACGCCTAATTAAGGTACTTTTATTGTCTAAAGAAGAAGTTATAGGCGTGCAGAGGGATTTTGCGCGCTTTCACCGTTACAAAATAAAGAGGCAAATATGAGCATTACTGCTGCACAAGTAAAAGAACTTCGAGAATTATCTGGCGCTGGTATGATGGACTGTAAAGCCGCTCTAGCAGAGACCAATGGTGATATGGAAGCTGCTGTTGATTGGCTTCGTAAAAAAGGAATAGCTAAAGCAGATAAAAAGGCTGGTCGTACAGCAGCTGAGGGATTAATCGGAGTCGTATCAAGAGATTCACATGCAGTTTTAGTTGAGATTAATTCTGAAACAGATTTTGTTGCACGCAATGATGGATTCCAAGATATTGTGCGTAAAGTAGCAACTGCTGCCTTAGATACGCCAGGGGATGTTGAATCTGTTTCTGTTTCTCTTTATCCAGGCTCTGAGAAGACTGTAGAGCTTACGATTAAAGATGCAATTGGTACAATTGGCGAAAATATGACATTTCGTCGTTCCGCTAAATTGTCTGTTGAGAATGGTGTTGTTGCGACTTATATACACAATAGTGTGGCTGATGGGCTTGGAAAACTTGGTGTTTTGGTTGCGATTGAAACAACAGGAAATAAGGAAGCTGCTCTTGCTTTTGGTCGGCAGGTCGCGATGCATATTGCGGCAACCAATCCATTAGCACTTACAGCTCAAGATGTTGATGCTGCTGCTGTTGAGCGTGAAAAAGCAATTTTTTCAGATCAAGCACGTCAGTCTGGAAAACCTGAAAATATCATTGAAAAAATGGTAGAAGGACGTATGCGTAAGTTTTTTGAAGAGGTTGTTTTGCTTTCTCAAGCTTTTGTTATGAATCCTGATATAACTGTTGAGGCCGCTTTAAAGGATGCTGAGAAATCAATTGGTGCTCCAGCAAAAATTACAGGCTTTATTCGTTTTGCATTAGGTGAAGGTGTGGAAAAAGAGGAGTCTGATTTTGCTGCAGAGGTTGCTGCTGCTGTAAAAGGCTAGTTATTGCAAACTCTTGAACAGAGATTTAAAGTCATATCGTTGGTTGTAGAATCTCTGAGGGGAACAATGTAATTGTTGAGAGGGCGTCACGTGAAAAAAGTGGTGCCCTTCGTGATGTCAAAAGCAAAAAGTAAATAGGCTTTTGGGGAGATTATTAATGGCATTAGCACTTCCGTATAAACGTATTCTTTTAAAGGCTTCTGGTGAAGCTCTTATGGGAGGGCAGAATTTTGGCATTGATGTTTCTGTTGTAGACCGTATTGCCGCTGATATTGCAGAAGTGCGCACAATGGGGATAGAAGTTGCGGTTGTTATCGGTGGGGGAAATATTTTTCGTGGCGTTGCTGTTGCTTCGCATGGTGGGGACCGAGTGACAGGTGATCATATGGGAATGCTTGCAACTGCTATTAACTCTTTAGCATTGCGAACATCTTTGACAAAATTAGGGGTTGAAACTGTTGTACTCTCTGCGATTGCTATGCCACAAATTTGTGAAAGTTTCTCGCAACGTAAAGCAATAGCTTATATGAATCAGGGAAAAGTTGTTATTTTTGCAGGTGGTACAGGAAATCCATTTTTTACCACTGATTCTGCTGCTACTTTACGTGCAGCAGAAATTGGTGCGGATGTCCTTCTTAAAGGAACACAAGTTGATGGTATTTATTCAGCAGATCCAAAAATAGACCCTACGGCTAAGCGTTTTGACCAATTAACACATGTTGAAGTTTTGCAATGGGGATTATCTGTTATGGATTCAACGGCGGTCACTTTAGCACGTGAGAACAATGTACCGATTATTGTGTATTCCATTCATGAAAAAGGCGGTTTGGCTAAGGTCTTGAATGGAACAGGACGCTTTACAATAGTATCGGAATAAGGGTAAGCTTCAAAGGACAATTGAAGGAGACAGAAATATGAATGTTACATCAATTATGGATGATCTGAAACGTCGCATGGATGGTGCCATTACGGCTTTTAAACATGAATTAGGTGGTTTGCGGACTGGACGTGCATCGGCCAGTTTATTAGAGCCGTTGACCGTTGAATCTTATGGTTCTGTTGTGCATATAAATCAGGTTGCTAATATTTCTGTTCCCGAACCTCGGATGCTTTCTGTTTCTGTATGGGATAAAACGATGGTCGGAGCTGTAGAGCGCGCTATTCGCGATTCTGGTCTTGGTTTAAATCCCATAACTGATGGTACGAATCTACGTATTCCTTTGCCTGAGTTGAATGAAGAGCGCCGTAAAGAACTTGTAAAAATTGCGCATCACTATGCAGAGCAAGCGCGTGTTGCTACACGTCATGTCCGTCGGGATGGTCTGGACAATTTGAAAAAGTTAGAAAAAGATGGTGAAATTGGACAAGATGAAGCCCATAGTTTGTCTGAAAAAGTTCAAAAGCTCACAGATGAAACTATTGCTGATATTGATAAAATTTTAGCCGTAAAAGAATCTGAAATTATGCACGTTTAAGACGGTTTTGTCGCTAGAAAAAGGATGTTATACTCCCAAGCCTGTAAATTGTTTCTAGGGATAATAGGAGGGGTGGTGTGTTCTGTGATAGCAAGGTGTGATGCAGGAAGGTATTCTATCATTTTGATATGGGAGAGACTGATTTGAAAGGGCAGATGTTTAAATTTTTTAATCTGCGTGGTAAATCATGCCCTTTGCTGGAAGACACTATTTAACAGCATAGTGTGGGCTTTTAGTTGAGTACGTCTTTGTTAAACTGCATAATGAAAGCATTATTAGAAATTATTCAAATATTCTAAGATGAAGGTTGGGGAAAGAATATTAAGCCTAACCTTTCTCTTATTTCTCATTATAAAACATGTGGGTATGATCGATCAAGCAGATGTTATGTGGCATAATTCGTTTTTTAATGACGAATAGTTGATAGAAAAGTGTTTTTATACGAAACCTATATTAGTTAATTTGTATGGGGCAGAGGTAGCTGCTTTTTCATTTTATATTTGAGAAAATATTAAAAAAATATTTAGGATTAATCTTGACTGAGATTTTTGAAGCTGTTTTCATTGATTATTAGTCTCATAAGCGCTATCTTAGTAGACTGAATTATTTATGATAAATTATAAGAGAAATTATACAGGTATGAGATAAAAACACTGCGTAGGGGAATTTTTCTTGCGTTAATTTCAGGGCTTGTATTTTCTATTTTTATTGTTTGGATGTTGTTTTGTCTAATTTGGTTTATCGTATTCTGACAGCTTTTGTTTTTGGCGTTATTGCGTTGTATCTAACATGGTTGGGAGGAAACTTCTTTTTTTTATTTGTATGGTGTATTGGCGGTTTTGTTCTTTATGAGTGGATGAGTATTACTAAAGAGAAGTGGTGTGTTTTACAAAAAATATTAGCAAGTATCTTTTACTTGATCTTTGGCTTTTTTTTAGTGTTGAGTGTATCTGCTCCGTTGATTTTTTGTGTTTTAATCGTTTTGGCTGCGGTGTTGGCTATTATATCTATAAAAAAGAGTGGTTGGGTTTTTTGTGGTTTTTTATATGCATCTTTTCCTGTTGTTGCTTTATGCTTTCTACGGGATCATGAAATGTTGGGGTTCCAAGTTGTTATTTTCTTATTTACGATAGTGTGGGGAACAGATATTGGTGGTTATTTTATCGGACGTGCATTAGGGGGCCCTAAATTAGCACCACAATTTTCTCCTAATAAAACATGGTCAGGAGCACTTGGTGGTACATTTGTCGGAGTTTTCGGTGGTATATGGGTTGCTTTTGGATTTTTTGATATAAATTTAGCTAGTTTTTTTGTGCCACTCCTTACACTTGTTTTATCAATTGTTTCACAATTGAGTGATTTAGGGCAATCGTGGCTCAAAAGACGGTTTTCTGTTAAAGATTCTAGTTCTTTATTGCCTGGACATGGTGGTTTTATGGATCGTATAGATGGATTGGTAGGGGCAGCTTTTCTTCTTTATTTAATTGGTTCATTTATGTCTGATATGGATGCGCCTTTTAATCTTTTTAGTATGATCTAATTGGGAGAAGATCGTTTGGAACTTTTAAATCATATCGTCACTATGGGTGATTTTCTTTTAAGAAGTTTGAGTATTCTTTTCATCATTATGATTATCATTTTTGTGCACGAATTTGGGCATTATCTCATTGGTCGGTGGTGTGGTATTAAGGCGTTAATTTTTTCGCTTGGATTTGGACCAGAAATAGCGAGTTATACAGATAAGCATGGCACGAAGTGGCGTTTAGCACTTATCCCCTTAGGAGGTTATGTAAAATTTGTTGGGGATGAGGAAAAAATCGATACGGAATCATTCCAATCATCTCTGATTGTTGATGGTTCATTTGCTAGTGCGCATGCTTGGAAAAAAGCAGCAACTGTTTTTGCCGGTCCTTTCTTCAATGCCCTTTTTACTGTTGTTATTCTAACATTTTTTTTCTTTATCTATGGTCGTGTAGCCATTGAGCCCGTTGTTGGTTCTTTGGTAAAAGATAGCCCTGCTCTTCAATCCGGTTTGGAATTAGGTGATCGTTTTGTTGAAATGGATGGACGACGGGTTGAAAGCTTTGAAGATTTGATGAATTATGTAGCTTTTCATGGAAGAGAACCCATAGAGTTTAAAATAGAACGCATGGGGCGAGTCTTTACAACCATGATTACCCCGAAAGTCGTTGAGCGAGATGATGGATTTGGTAATCGAACACGAAGTGCTATGATAGGTGTAGGTGTTCCTGTTGATTTAAATAATCCAGCACATTTAGATCCAACTTATATAAAACATATTCGCTATGGTTTTGTAACAGCTGTAAGAGAAGCGTCAGACCGTACTGTGTTTATCGCCACTCAAACCGTTCTTTTTATGAGTCGTTTAATAGGAGGCAAAGAGGATCGTTGTCGGCTAAGTGGACCTTCTAAAACCGTTAAAATTGCTTGGAAAGTGAGCGAGACAGGTTTTATCTCTTTGTTGAATTTGGCAGCTTTTCTTTCAATAAGTGTTGGGCTTATTAACCTTTTTCCGATTCTACCGCTTGACGGTGGGCATCTTTTATTGCATGTCATTGAGGTCATTACTGGGAGGAGAATATCTACCAAAATTCAGGGAATTGTTTTTCGTTTAGGTTTTTCCATTCTTCTCCTTTTTATGATCTTTGTCTTTTTTAATGATTATTTTTGTTGGTTTAGCTAATTAAATTATGGAAAACGCTTTATAAATTAAGTAATAATAGCAAAAACAAATTTAAGGTTGTTTACCATGTCTACAAAATGTTGTGGCGTTGTAGATTATAATGAGTAATTAAGGAATGAAAAGTCTCGCTGTAAAGCTGTAAAAAGGTTGTTATGGCAGTTAGCTTTTTAAGGCATCATGTCCAAGGAACGAGAGTAAGGTAAAAAAGCCAATGACTACGAATTCAAAGTTTTTAAATGCAGCATCTGTATTGGTGTTAAAGATGGGGATGATTGCCCCAGCAACGGTTTTTATGTCAATTGCTGCGGTCGGAGAAATACAAGCGTCTGTAGTCCGCTCTATTGAGGTTCGTGGGAATAAGTTTGTAAGTTCTCAGGCGATTCGAGACAATATGGGGATTAAGGTTGGGCAAGGTGTTTCCAGTGGTGATGTTGATATTGCTGTGAAGAACCTTTTCGAATTGGGTTTATTTTATGATGTTAAAATAAATCCGGTGGGTGATAAATTGGTTGTATTCGTAAAAGAATATGAGGTTGTCAATCAAATATTGTTTCAAGGAAATAAATCTTTTAAAGACCCAGATCTTAAGCGGTTTATTTCTTTAAAACCGAATGAGCCTTTTAATTCTGCTAAGCTTTCTGCTGATATAAATACAATTCGTGAGGCTTATAAAACTCTTGGTCGTAATAATATCACTGTTAACGTTCAAACGATTAACCTTGGAAAAGGGCGGGTTAATGTGGTATTTAATGTCGTTGAAGGGAAAAAAACAAAGATTGGTGATATCACTTTTAAGGGCAATAGTGTCTTTGGAAGTCGCCGTTTGCGTGATGTGATTTCAACAAAAACTTCAGGAATTTTTTCGAAGTTGTTGGGAGGTGATGTTTACAGTGAAGAGCGCCTCGCTGTTGATGAAGAAGCTTTACGTCGCTTTTATTATAACCGTGGTTATGCAGATTTTCGTGTAGTCTCTTCTAAAGCAACTTTTGATGCAGCAAGCAATACGTATAAAATTTCTTTCGTTCTTGATGAGGGTGCGCTCTATAAAATTAGCGATATTCAGGTTGAAAGTGATGTTGATGGAATTGACGTTCAATCTGTGAAAAGGGTGCTTAAAACCCAGCCAGGTAATGTTTATAGTGCAGAAGATATTGAACAGTCTGTTGCAACTATTAATAACAAAGTTGCTGATTCGGGATATGCTTTTGCTAAAGTTGAACCGCGGGGAAATCGTAATTTAGCAAATCATACAATTTCAATTTTATATAATATTGAACAGGGTACACGTGCTTATATTCAACGTATTGATATACGTGGCAATGAGAAAACGCGTGATTACGTCATTCGCCGTGAGATTGATTTAAATGAAGGAGATGCTTACAATCAAACTTTACTACAGCGGGCGAAACGTCGTCTAGAAAGTTTAGGTTTCTTCAAAGCCGTTAATATTTCAATGGTTCCCACAGATCAATCTGACCAAGTTGTTTTGGTAATAGATGTCGTTGAAGCTTCAACAGGAGATCTCTCTCTTTCTGGAGGGTATACAACAGGGGGAACAAGTCCTGGTATGTCACTTGAAGTTTCTGTTACTGAACGTAATCTTGGGGGACGTGGTCAATATGTTCGTTTAGGATTAGGTGCGGGGCAAGAAAAATCTCGTAATTATAATTTATCATTTGTTGATCCTTATTTCTTAGGATATCGTTTATCTGCTGGCGTTGATGTTTTTCGTAGTACTTATCGTGCTGATAAAGCCTATGATGTACGGCAGACAGGTGGATCGCTGCGGTTTTCGTTACCTATTAATAATCAATTATCTGCTAATGTAGCTTATTCTTATGTGCAGGAAGAATATGATTTTGGCGGAGAGTATGATTTTGACAAAGAGGGTGACATAATAGAATTATATGGGAAATATTCTGGTGCGATTGTTCAAGCTGCAAAACACAGCCCTTGGAAACGTTCATCAATTAGTTATGGTTTCACCTATAATACGATTGATGATATGAGATCCCCCCATGATGGGTGGTACGTGCATCTGCTTCAGGAATATGCAGGGCTTGGTGGGAGTGCAAAGTTCTTGAAGACCACGGGTAAGGCGATGATGTACAAGACTCTTTCTGACCAGAAGGATATCGTTGGTTTGCTTTCCTTTGGGGGTGGTTATATCCATGAAGTAGGCAAAGAAGGTGTTCGTATTTTCGATATGTTTAAAGTAAATTCTGATATGATTCGAGGGTTCAAATATAATGGAATAGGTCCGCGCCAGGTTTCCAGTAAGGGTGAGGTTTATTTCTTGGGGGGAACGACATATATGAATGCGACTGCTGAAGTACAGTTTCCTATCCCTGTTGTGCCTGAAGGATTCGGGTTGCGCGGTGCTTTATTTGCGGATATTGCCACGCTTTATGGCAATAATTATAAAGCCGTTTTTCAGGGTGAACCGTCTGTTACCAATACCAAAAGTGCTTGGCGTTCATCTGCAGGTGTGAGTTTGATGTGGGATTCTCCGTTTGGTCCTTTGCGTTTTGATTATGCTTGGCCAATAACGAAGCAGGAAGGTGATCGTTTGCAACAATTGAACTTTGGTATTTCTACGAAGTTCTGATTTGAGCGATTTTAAGAAGGAAAAATTTGAAGAGAATAGCTTAAGCTGGGAGAGAAAGTGTTTTGATGGCGGATACATTTTTTTTACGCCGTCCCGACGATTGACAGTTGCAAATGCTGCTGAGTTGACGGGTGCAAAGCTTCTTAATCCAGAGTTTTCTCATAAAGTTATCAATACTCTTTCTTCACTTGAGAGTGCGGTGGAAGGTTCGCTTGTTTTTGTAGAGCATCGGAAGTTTTCTGATGCTTTACTGGACAGTTCTGCTGTTGCTGTTTTGTGTACGAATGAGATTGTTTTTAAAGTTCCCGAAACTATGGCAATTTTGGTGACATCCACACCACAGCGTGACTTTGCTCAGATTGGTCGTATTTTGTTTCCAGATTCTGTCAAGCCAATGCCTTGGTTGGGGCAGAAGGGGATTTCATTACATGCGCATATTCATCCAACGGCTAAGTTGGCACATGATGTGTGTATTGAAGCTGGAGCTGTTATTGGTAAAAATGTTGAGATTGGTGCAGGAACTCTTATTTCATCCACAGCTGTTATCGGTGAAAATTGCCGTATTGGATGTGACTGCTATATTGCTCCTAAGGTAACAGTTCAGTGTTCTATAATAGGTGATAAGGTTCAGCTTTATCCTGGCGTTTGCATTGGACAAGATGGTTTTGGTTATGTTGGAGGTGGAGTTGGAATCGAGAAAATTCCACAGCTTGGTCGTGTTATTATTGAGGATGGTGTAGAAGTTGGTGCGAACACGACAATTGATCGTGGGACATTTCAAGATACTGTTATTGGTGAAGGAAGCAAGATTGATAATCTTGTACAAATTGCCCACAATGTAAAAATTGGCCGCTATTGTCTTATTGCCGCTCAATGTGGCATTGCGGGAAGTACATCTATAGGGGATATGTCTCAGCTTGGCGGAAGTGTGGGAGTAGCTGATCACATCATAATAGGTAAATCTGTTCAGATTGCTGCTCGTAGTGGTGTTATGAATGACATTCCGGATGGCGAAAAATGGGGAGGTAGTCCAGCGCGACCATTTAAACAATGGTTTCGTGAAGTAGCGGCGTTGCGCAGTATGGGAAAAGTTAAAAAGGAGAAACGCTGATATGATCAGCAGTGAAAAAACTAAAAACTTAGAGGCTGTCGATATTGAAAAACTATTATCAATATTACCGCACCGTTATCCATTTTTATTGATTGATCGTATCGTTGATATTGATGGTGAACAAGAAGCGATTGGTATTAAAAATATAACGATTAATGAGCCACATTTTACGGGACATTTTCCCGCAAAGCCTGTTATGCCTGGAGTTTTGATTTTAGAAGCTATGGCACAAACGGCAGGAGCAATAGCACTTTTAAATTTAGGCAATAAGCAAACAAATTTAGTTTACCTTATGACGGTTGATAATGCGAAATTTCGTAAGCCGGTTATGCCTGGTGATCAGCTCAAGATTCATGTTCAGCTTTTGAAAAAAAGATCTGGTATGAGACGTTTTTCATGTGTTGCAAAAGTAGAAGATGTCCGCGTCGCTGAAGCAGAAATTGCTGCGATGATTGTCGAAGAAGAATAAACGATATTTGATGGGAATTTAAAAATGTCCGGTACGAAAATCCATCCAACTGCTCTTGTGGAGAAGGGAGCGCAGCTTGGTGAGAATGTACGCGTTGGACCATTTTGCCATATTAGTTCAGAGGCTGTTATTGGTGATGAATGTAGTTTGACAAGTCATGTTGTAATAATGGGAAAGACAACATTAGGAGCCAAGAGTAAAGTATTTTCTCATGCTGTTTTGGGGGCAGATCCGCAAAATAATAAACATAAAGGAGGAGCTACAACTCTTTTTATTGGTAAGAATTGTACGATTCGTGAAGGTGTAACAATGCATAGGGGTTCCGATTCGAGTGTAGGAATGACAGTTGTTGGTGATAATTGCCAATTTTTTTGTTATGCGCATATCGCTCACGATTGTTATGTAGGCAATCATGTAACATTTGCCAATAACGCAATGATTGCTGGTCATGTCACTGTTGGTGATTATGTGATTATTGGTGGTGGTGCTGCTGTTCATCAATTTGTTCGTGTTGGACATCATGCATTTATCGGCGGCGTATCTGCACTGGTTGGTGATCTGATACCTTATGGAACAGCTGTTGGTGTGCAGGCAAAACTTGCCGGCCTCAATATTATTGGCATGAAGCGTGCAGGACTTGAGCGTCAAGATATTCATGCACTCCGTCATGCAGTTGCCATGCTTTTTGATCATAGCAAACCATTTAAAGAGCGTGTTAGTGATGTTGCTTCTTTTTATTCTTCTTCTCAGTCTGTTTCTGAAGTTGTTAATTTTATTAAAGAAGAAGGAAAGCGTTTTTATTGTACACCAAAATTTGAAGGTGATAAAATAAAAGAACATAAGGATTAAAAATGCCTATTTGGGGAGCCAGAAGTTTTCTTTCCGGCCGTACTGCTATTATAGCAGGAAATGGTGTTCTACCGATTACTGTTGCGCAGACTCTTGAGAAGAATGGAGAAAATCCTTTTCTTGTGCTTTTGCATGGTGAGGCAGATTCTGTTCTTTATCGCTATGAGCATTGCGAGCTATCAATTGTAGAGTTAGCGCGACTCGTTAAAATTTTAAAAGAGGCTGGTGTATATAATGTTGTTTTGGCAGGTGGTGTGAAAAAGCGTCCACTTCTTAAACAATTGCGACTGGACTGGACAACATTTTTAGCTCTTCCTAAGTTAATCGGAGCTTTGAAGAGGGGAGACGATGCGTTATTAAAAGCTTTTATACGGGTTATTGAAGCACACGGTTTTTGTGTTATCGGTGCTCACGAAATAGTCCCAGATCTTTTAGCTCCCATAGAATTTAATTTAACAGTACGGCGCGCTACTCCAAAAGAGAAAAAAGATATTTTTTTAGCAGTAGAAGCAGCAAAGCTTTTAGGTCAATTAGATATCGGGCAAGCCGTTGTCGTTGTCCAAGGAAGGGTGGTTGCTCTGGAGGGTGCTGAGGGAACTGATAATATGTTGTGGCGTGTTTGTGAAATGCGAGAAAGAGGGCAAATTCCCCTTAAAGGTGGCATTCTTGTAAAATGTGCAAAACCACAACAGGATAATCGCGTTGATTTGCCATCAATTGGGCCAGCGACAATAATAAATATTGCAAAGAGTGGTTTATCTGGTGTTGCGGTGGAGGCAAATAGAAGTCTAATATTATCGGTGAAAACAACAATAGAAAAAGCCAACAAATATTCTCTATTTATAGAGACATTTGAAAGGTTTGGTCATGAATAATTGTTTCTTAAAGATTGCTGTGGTTTCAGGTGAGGAATCTGGTGATTTACTTGGGGCCGATTTAATTACTTGTTTATCACAACAGATAGGATGCAATATTCATTTGATTGGTGTTGGGGGGAGGCATTTAAAGGCATTAGGTTTAAAAAGCTTTTTTGATTCCCATGATATTGCTTTAATAGGTTTAAAGGAAGTATTGAAAAAACTACCATTGTTGTTGCTACATATTCGCAATTTATCCAAATTTATTGCACAAGAACAACCTGATTGTTTAATTATTATTGATAGTCCTGATTTTACACATCGTATTGCAAAAAAGGTACGTGCTTTAGCGCCTTCTATTCCTATCATTAAATATATTGCACCAACCGTTTGGGCATGGAGGCCAGAGCGTGCAAAAGCTATGCGTGGATTTGTTGATCATGTTTTAGCGGTTTTTCCTTTTGAAGAAAAGATTATGCAAGATTTGGGAGGTCCTGCCACGACCTATGTTGGACATCGTCTTTTGACATATCCTCCCCTTTTGAGAGTTCAGTCAGAAAAAAAAAGCCAATTAGAACAAAGAAATTTGATCGATACACAAATATCATCGCCTACATTAGTTATTTTGCCAGGATCACGCAATTTAGAAATTCGTTCCTTAATGCCTATTTTTCGAGAAACAGTAGAGATTCTTGTACAACGTATTCCTCATTTACGTATTATTTTACCAACCTTACCTCATTTGGTAGATAGAATCCGTGATTTTGTGCAAGGCTGGAAAAGCAAGATAGAAATTGTCGTTGGTGAAGATGAAAAATGGCGTGCTTTTGCACAAGCAGATGTTGCTCTTGCGGCACATGGAACTGTTTCACTTGAATTAGCCTTAGCAAAAATTCCTATGGTTCTTTGCTATAAACTTGATCGTTTTTCTAAATTATTTATTTTTCCTAAAATGATGTTATGGAGTGCTGCTCTTCCAAATATTATTGCTGATAAGCCTATTGTTTCGGAATATTTGAATGAATTAATCCGTCCTGGTATGTTAGCAAGACAAGTAGAACAACTTTTGGCTAATCCTTTATTGCGACAGGCACAACTTGATGCCTTTGAGATGGTAGAACAGAAAATGAAAACTGAAGTACCATCAGGGGTTGTTGGCGCACAAACAATTATCGCTCTTTTAAAAAACAGGAATAAAATTGTATAAATAAAGCAATATTTTAATGATTAATATTTAATTTTAGCAAGAAAATTACAAGCACGTTGGCTTTTAGGATTGGTAAAAAATTCTTCAGAGGCTGTATCTTCAACAATTTTTCCATTTTCTAGAAAGAGTATTCTTTCTGAGACTTTACGTGCGAAGCCCATTTCATGGGTAACACAAAGCATTGTGATCCCTGTGTCGGACAATCGAGCCATCACTTCCAAAACTTCTCCCACACTTTCTGGATCAAGAGCAGAGGTTGGTTCATCAAAAAGCATGACTTCAGGTTCCATACAAAGTGCACGGGCAATCGCAACACGTTGTTGTTGCCCACCAGAAAGTTGTAAAGGATATTTTTCACAGTGTTTTTCAATACCAACATGTGTTAAGTAACGAATTGCCCGTTCTTGTGCTTGTTGTTTGGAAAGCCCTTGAACGGTCATAGGTGCTAAAATACAATTTTGTATAACGCTCATGTGGGGAAATAAATTAAAATTCTGAAAGACCATTCCTATCTTACGAAGAACTTTTTTTTGCTGTTGTATAGGAGCGGTATGGATATCAACGTTATGGATACAGATTGAACCTTTTTGTGCTTGTTCTAATTGATTAATACAACGAATTAACGTTGATTTTCCTGATCCGGATGGTCCACAAATAACGATATGTTCACCAGCTTGAACATTAAAGTTGATATCATGTAGGACCTGAAAGTTTCCATACCATTTATTTAGATTTTGAATAGAGATCACTGGTTTTTTATTGGGAGAGATCGATTTATTATTTTTCAAATTCATCTTATTTTATTCTTTCATTGATGAATAACGTGATTAATTCAACATTTTGGTTTGGTAAAGTTTTTTATGATCATTTTATTTAACGTAAATATCGAGTGAGGCGCTGTTCGATAAAAACAATAAAACGATGAATGAGTTCAACGATAAAGAGATAGATAAGAGCAGCCCAAACGTAAACTTGAAAATCAAAAGTCCGTGAATAAGTGAGTTTAGCAACTCCCATTAAATCATAAACAGTAATAAGTGAGGCAACAGCACTGGATTTAATCATTAAAATCAACTCATTTCCTAGGGGGCGTAATGCTACAATCATTGCTTGTGGAAGAATAACTCTAAAAAATGTGACAGAGTTGCTTAAACCTAAAGCTTTTGATGCTTCACGCTGTCCAGTTGTTACGGATAAAAAACTTCCTTTAAAGATCTCAGATTGATAGGCAGCAGAATTGAGTGTAAAAATAAAAAGACAACAATACCACGCATTTTGAAAAAACCACCATAGTCCCACCTGTTGCCAAAAACTATTCATTGAACCAAGCCCATAATAAAAAAGAAAGAGTTGAGCTAATAAAGGAGAGCCACGGAAAAAATAGACATAAGCATTTGCAAAATATTGTAAAAATGTATTCTTTGATAGACGAGCAAAAGCGATAAGCATACCAAGAAAAAGACCTAGAGAACAAGAGATAGAAACAAGCTCAACAGTAACAATAAAGCCATTAATAAATTTGGGTCCATAATGGCTTAAAAGATCAGGATTAAAAAGGAAATAAAGCCACTCAGGAATCATTGACCTAGCACCTTTTTATAGCCTATTTGAGTGTATGTTTCCAAATGGCGTAAGATTGCAGTAAAAACCGCTGAAAATAACAAATAGAGTAAGCATGCTACAAAATAAAATAGCATGGGTTTATTGGTAGCGGCGACAGCTAAATTCGTTTGTCGCATGAGGTCAACAAGCGCGATGGTAGAAACAAGGGATGTATCTTTCAGTAAAGTAAGCCAATTATTAGAAAGTCCTGGCAAGGCATTTCGGATGAGCTGAGGGAAGACAATACGAAAAAATGTGGTTGACCGTGAAAGTCCTAAAGCTTTAGCCGCTTCATATTGACCTTTATCAAAAATATTAAATGCTCCAAGCCAAACTTCACAAGAAAAAGCTGCAAGAACCATACTAAGGGCAAGAACACCAGCAACAAAAGCATTGATACTGAACATGATTTCAAAATTAAAATAGTCAAATAAATTTTGAATAAGGCTTTGTAATCCGTAGTAAACTAAAAACAAAGTTAAAAGCTCTGGTAGCCCACGGAATACTGTTGAAAAGAGGCGTGCCATAGCTTTGGCCATCTTAATATTGGATCGAATCATCACTGCATTGAGAAGTCCTAGAGGAAATCCTAGAAAGCCACAACATAATGCCAATGACAAAGTCATTCCTGCACTGGAAAGTATAACCACTCCCCATCCACCATTGCTAAATGATAGCAATGCTAAATTTTCAATCATTCCTGTGTTCCTCATGAAAGAGTTCGATAATATTTTTTAGCAATAACCAGTAGGTTTCATTTAAATATCATATCGATATTTAATAAACATCACCTGTAAAATACTTTCTCATAATTTTTTCATAAGTTCCATCCAAACGGATTTCTTTTAGCGCCTTATTGAACTTATTTTTAAGTTCATTATTATTTTGACGGACTGCAATTGCAATAGGAAATCTTGTTTCTTCTAGAGTTCCCAAGAGGAGACAGCAATCTTTTCCTTCATTTTTAAGCCAATTTAATGCTTGTAATTTATCAACAATAATCACATCAAGTCGATGATTTAAAAGGTCACGATTCACTTCTATTGTGGAAGGGTAGAGTTTGATTTTCACCTCTTTAGAAGCATAATGATCTTCTGCATAGAAAGCTTGTGTTGTATTTGATTGCACACCAAGATTTTTACCTCTAAAGTCTTGTGTCGAGATTTCTTTAATTCCCGAAGCTTTGGTAACGATAACAGCCAGTGCTGTATCGTAGTAAGGATCTGTGAAGTCAATTTTTTGTAAGCGCTCTTGTGTGAGAGAGAGGGAAGCAATGATAGCATCATATTTTTTTGCAATAAGTCCAGGGATCATTCCCTCGAAGTCTTGTGTAACAATAGTACACTCAACATTCATTTTTTTACAAAGTGCATAAGATATATCAATATCAAGTCCCTGCAATTTATTATTTGAGTCAATATAACTAAAGGGAGGGTAGGTGCCTTCACTCGCAATTTTTAATGTTTTCGCATCAGCCAATTGGGTGAATAGTACGGCGCTTATTATAAGAGCTCCTGCTAATAATTTCATGATGTTCTCCTATTGGATAAGCGGGCAAATATGAAATCATTATGTTTTTATAATCTGTAAGCTTTTTTGGAGCAATTCAAAAATTTATTGATGCTTATTTTAGATCATTATGTTGGGCATTATTATCAAAAAATTAGATTTTGATACGATAAAAATACAACTTTATCGTTGTCATTAGATTCTATAAAGTGTTTAAATATTGAGGAACAATTAAAAATTATTTTGATAAATGTAAATTTTCTTATAGAAATGCCGAATTTCCAATTATACCTGCATGTCCAATAAAGAGTTAAAGATACTCCTTAAATATACAGATTGAATTTTAATTCATAGTGAGATCTAATCGATATCGAAAGTAAAATATTTTCTCATAATTTTCTCATAGGTTCCATCGGCGCGGATTTCTTCTATTGCTTTATTAAAACTGTTTTTAAGATCATTATTATTTTGACGGAGTGCAATTGCAATAGGAAAATTTGTTTTTTCTAGAGTTCCCAAGAGGAGACAGCAGTCTTTTCCTTCATTTTCAAGCCAATTTAATGCTTTTAATTTATCAAAGATGATGATATCAAGCCGATGGCTTAAAAGATCACGATTAACTTCTGCTGCTGTAGGATAAAGTTTGATATTAACTCCTTCAGAGGCATAATGATCTTCCGCATATGCAGCTTGTGTTGTATTTGATTGTACACCAAGGTTTTTACCTCTAAAGGCTTGTGTTGAGATTTCTTTAATTTCCGAATTTTTGGTAACAATAACAGCGAGTGCTGTATTGTAGTAAGGATCTGTAAAATCAATTTTTTGTAAGCGCTCTTTTGTAGGAGAAAGGGAAGAAACAATAGCATCGTATTTTTTGGCAAGAAGACCGGGAATCATCCCCTCGAAGTCTTGTGTGACAATAGTACATTCAACATTCATTTTTTTGCAAAGAGCATAAGATATATCAATATCAAACCCTTGAAGTTCGTTATTTGAGTCAATATAACTAAATGGCGGATAAGAAGCATCGCTTGCAATTTTCAGCGTTTGAGAATTGGCCGATAGGGTAAATAGTGTCGCGCTTATTATAAGAGCTCCTGCTAATAATTTCATTATGTTCTCCTATTAGATAAGCTGGCAAATATGAAACCATCATGAATTTTTATAATCTGTAAGCTCTTTTGGAGCAATGTAAAAAATTTATCTGTGGTCATTTTGCTATCATTATGTTGAATATCATTGTCAAAAAATAATTTCTTTTTATCAAGTATGGGAATAAAAAATACAGGAAAGAAGGACACCTCTATTGATTATATGATTTAATGATTTTACTTAAAAAATCAATAATTTATCTTTAAAAGAAAAACTATTAACTTAAATACAAAGAAAATTTCAGCTCTTAACAGGACAAAATGTAAAGTATTTTTATTCGAATCTATTTGAAGAGGGATAAGAAGTTTTGGCATCTTAGAAAAGCACTTAATGTAAGCCTTTTGCAATTTTATCTGAAGAAGATAGAAAGAAAAATTCTGACATTGCTAGATTTTAATATGTAATAGGGCTTTTAAACATGGGGGAATGATAGAGAATACATTTCTATTAAAGATAATGAGGATTATAAGGTAAAATTTTCAATTTCTTTTTGCTAAATGTTTGGCTAATTCGCAGAAAAGTATTCTCAATTTCTTTACAGAGCTAAAACTTAGAATTTTTTAGTAAATTTTTATGATGATGTTATCTCTGTAGAAAGAGTTTTAAAATCACGTTTTATAAAAATTCTTAAAGGATGTTTTTTGATTACTCTCAATAAAGCTTCAGTAAATTGAAGCTTTATTGATCTCTTTTTTAATTTGCACGTTCATCTATAGGAACATAGTCACGCATAGCATAGCCTGTGTAGAGTTGTCGAGGACGACCAATTTTTTGTGCAGGGTCTTCAATCATTTCTTTCCATTGTGCCACCCACCCGACACTGCGCGCCAATGCAAAAAGGACAGTAAACATTTCAGTTGGAAAACCTAAAGCTTTTAATGTAATGCCGGAATAGAAATCAACATTGGGATAAAGCTTTTTCTCAATAAAATATTCATCACTTAAGGCAATTTTTTCAAGCTCTATTGCAATATCAAGAAGAGGGTCATCTTGAATGTTGAGTTCTTTTAAAACTTTATGACAGGTTTTTTGCATGATTTTTGCACGTGGATCATAATTTTTATAGACACGGTGCCCAAAGCCCATAAGGCGGAAAGGATCATTTTTATCTTTTGCACGTGCAATAAATTCAGGAATTCTTTTAATAGAACCTATTTCTTGTAGCATTTTTAGACATGCTTCATTGGCACCACCATGTGCTGGTCCCCAAAGGCATGCAACTCCTGCTGCAATACAGGCAAACGGATTAGCACCTGAGGATCCAGCAAGACGTACCGTAGATGTAGAAGCATTTTGTTCATGATCTGCATGAAGGGTAAATATTTGATCCATCGCCCGAGCAAGCACAGGGTTTATTTTATATTCTTCACAAGGAACAGCAAAGCACATATGGAGGAAATTTGCAGCATAACTAAGATCATTACGTGGATAAACAAATGCTTGTCCAATACTGTATTTATAGGCCATAGCAGCAAGTGTTGGAACTTTTGAAATAAGACGAACAGAAGCAATCATTCTCTGGTGAGGATCTGTAATATCAATAGAGTCGTGATAGAACGCAGACATAGCGCCAAGGCAGGCAACCATGACGGCCATAGGATGAGAATCACGACGGAAGCCATGGAAGAAGCGTGCAAATTGTTCGTGGACCATGGTATGCTGCATAATACATCGATCAAATTCATTTTTTTCTTGCTGTGTTGGGAGTTCACCATAAAGTAAAAGATAACAACTTTCGAGAAAGTCTCCTTTTTCAGCCAATTGATCAATAGGATAACCACGATAAAGCAATATGCCTTTATCACCATCGATATAAGTAATTTTTGATTCACAAGAAGCTGTTGAAGTAAAACCAGGATCATAAGTAAAAATATCGGTTTTTTTGTAGAGAGAAGCAATTTCAATGACTTCAGGTCCACTCGTGCCTTTACGCAAGGGAAGCTCTACTTTTTTATCATTCACAATAATATATGCGTTATTCTCAGACATTCGGTATTCCTTTCAGATCCTTCACTTCTAAAAATTAAGACTCTGCTTCATCAGAGTGGGGGATGTATAACTGAAGCTTTTCTTACTTATATTAAGGGTAGATTGCCTCTAAAAGTGAGTACATGCAATCTAAAAATATTTCCTTATTGATCATTATTACTCAATAAGAAATGTATTTCAATGATATAACATAAAAAACTCTTTTAAGGCGCGTTGAGATATCTGTATAGATCCTTATTTGAGGAAATATACTCAGTGCACATCATGGGCATATTGTTGTGATAAGTTGGTCCTTGATGCGATGAAGGGATTCATCGCGTCCTAATAAAATAAGAATATCCAAAACACCTGGTGATGTTGCACATCCTGTAAGAGCTGCGCGAAGTGGTTGGGCGATAGATCCAAATTTGAGATTCTGTGTTTGGACAAAAGAGCGAAGTGTTTCATCTAGAGTTTTTGTATCCCAAGAGGGGCACGCTTTCAGAGCAAGATAAAGATCGTTTAAAATGGTTCGTCCATTTTTATCTAAGAGCATTTGAGCTTTTTCATCAAGTTGTAAAGGTCGTTGCGTAAAAATGAAGGAGGCATTGTCAATCAGTTCGCACAGTGTTTTTGAACGTTCTTTCAAATGCGGGATTGCTTTTAAAAATTGAACACGGCGTTTTTCATCAAGTTTTTCAATAATTTGTGCTCCCCTATCGGTTTCTGGTAGAATATTAAGAGCGGCATCAAAAAGTTCTTGATCATTACTCATACGCATATAGTGTCCGTTGATGGAATCGAGCTTTTTGAGATCAAAACGAGCAGCACCTTTGTTAATATCCTCAATATCAAACCAAGAAATCATATCTTTAAGTGACATCAGTTCGTCATCACCATGACTCCAACCTAAACGGACAAGGTAATTGCGCAAAGCAGCAGGAAGATATCCCATTGTTCGGTAGGCATCAACACCGAGCGCACCATGTCGCTTTGATAATTTTGCACCGTTTTCACCATGGATAAGAGGAATATGGGCCATAACAGGAATGTCCCATCCCATTGCTTTAAAGATAATCGTTTGTCGGGCTGCGTTGGTAAGATGATCGTCACCACGTATAATATGTGTGATGCCCATATCATGATCATCAACGACAACAGCATGCATATAGGTAGGCGAACCATCAGAACGCAAAATAATGAAGTCATCGAGATCTTTATTAGGAAAACGGACATCACCTTGAACGCGATCATGTACAATCGTTTCTCCATCTTGAGGGGCTTTGATGCGAATAACAGGCTTAACACCTTTAGGAGCTTCAGAACTATCACGGTCGCGCCAACGTCCATCATAACGTGGTGGGCGCCCTTCTGCACGGGCTTTTTCACGCATTTCAGCTAACTCTTCAGGTGAAGCATAACAATAATATGCTTTACCATTCTTGACCAACTGTTCAGCGATTTGGCGGTGACGTTCTGCACGTTCGAATTGCGAAATAGGGGCGCCATCGTAACTAAGACCCATCCAGTGCAAGCCATCTATAATGGCTTTTACAGCTGCTTCTGTTGAACGCTCTCGGTCTGTATCTTCAATTCGTAAAAGCATTTTTCCACCGGTATGTTTTGCATAAAGCCAATTAAAAAGAGCAGTACGAGCACCACCAATATGAAGGAAGCCAGTGGGTGAAGGGGCAAAACGAGTAATAACAGACACGAATATTTTCCTTTAAACTAAGATATTACTTATGGAATTTTATAGAAAAGTCATGTTAGCATAAGTGATGGGGCGTGCAATAGCCGTATTGCGAGTTAAAGTGGGGGACTGATGTTTTATAAAAGTAAAGAGGGTTTATCCGAAAAATCTGTTACAGAAGGAAAAAAGCCATGTCAGATAGGGCAGAGTGTTTTTTCTAGATATGATGATGCAAAGAACGGTAGCTATAACCAACAAAAACTTTTTTTATTGACACTCTTAAAAGAAGTAATCATTTTTTTTCGCAAATGGTTAGAAGATTGTATCAATAAAGAAGTTTCTTTTGGTATCCTTTTTTCGCTGATTTTAGTCTTTTTTGCCCTAGGAATCATTTTCTATTTTCATTTAGAGTGGGAACCAAGTTGGGGACAATTGGGGGCGTTGGTCAGTATTTTTCTGGGAATATTCTATGTTGCACGTTTTTATCGAAAAATATGGATTCCCGTGGGGTTTCTGTTTTGTATTATATTGGGTGCTTTAGCGGCAAAAATAGAAACGTGGCGTATTGCAACACCCATGCTAAGTAGTGACATTGTCACTACATTGACGGGAAGAATTGTTTCTATTGAGTCAGGTGCCAAAGGAGGATTTCGTTTAGTTTTGGAGATTTTGAATACAGAAAATCCTGTATTACGCCATAGTCTTCATCGTGTTCGTTTATCGGCAAGATATTTGCCATCTGGCTTAGCGATTGGTGATGGACTGCATGGAAAAGTTAAGATTCGTGCATTCTCTGGGCCTGTGCGTCCAGGAGGCTACGATTTTAGTTTTCATAATTATTTTAAAAGAATTGGAGCACAAGGCGTTTATTTAGAAAAACCAAGAAAAATATTCGTTTCGCAGCCTGATGGAATATTCGCTATCATTCTACAGAAAATTGAAAATTTACGCACGAAGATGACACAAAGAATCCATATAGCCCTTGAAGGAGAAAAGGGGAGTGTTGCAGCTGCCCTCATAACAGGGCAGCGTGCTGGTATTTCAAATGAGACAAATGAAGCATTACGTACAGCTGGATTAGCTCATATTTTATCAATATCAGGTTTACATATGGCGTTGTTAAGCGGCATAGTTCTTTTGAGTATCCGTAGTTTTTTAGCATTTTTTCCAGTTTTTTCTTCCTATTATTCCAGTAAAAAATTTGCTGCTATCGTTGCTTTTATGATAACAGCTTTTTATTTGTTATTGTCGGGCTTAGCAATATCAGCGCAAAGAAGTTTTGTGATGATTGCTGTTATGTTGGTTGCTATATTGTGTAATCGCTCTGCTATAACAATGCGTAATTTTTCCATTGCAGGGTTGATAACTCTAGCGATGACACCCCATGAAATATTAGGTCCTAGCTTTCAAATGTCCTTTTCTGCGACTGCTGCTTTGATCGCTTTTTTTGATTGGTGGAGTGGAAGGTCATTTTTTCGTAAAAGAAAAACAACTCCCTCTTATGTTGGAGGAGGAGTGATAAATTTTGTTTTCTCATCGATGCTTTCAACATGTGCTTCTTCCTTTGTTGCAGGGAGTGCAAGTGGAATTTATGCTGCTTATCATTTTTCTAATATGGCATCTTTGAGCATTATTAGTAATGCTTTTGCTTTGCCTGTCATCTCAATTTTTGTCATTCCCTTTGGATTAATCGCAGTTCTTGCAATGTTAGGAGGATTCGAATGGCTTCCTCTTCAAATTATGGGTTTTGGAGTTGATCTTGTAATAAAGATTGCACATGCTATCAAGGCTATTTCTCCTGATTTGAATCCTGGTTTTATGCCGTTATCAGCGTTAGTTTTATTGAGTATAGGCTTGGTTGGACTGACTTTTTGCAAAACACCCATCCGGCTCTTTTTTAGTTTGTTTATTTTGGCAGGTATTTCTATTTGTGTAATGCATTCACCTGTACAACTGATTATAGCAGATAATATGCGTCTCGTGGGCGTTATCCATGATAAAAAATTATATATTGATCGTTACCATATTTCTAAGTTCACGACATCCATATGGAAAAAGTCATTTCGTGTGAATGAAACGATTAAACCAACAAAATATGGTCCTTCGTTGCACGGACAATTTATTTGTGATTATCATGTATGTACATCTTTATTGGATAATGGATTAAAAGTGATCGTTTTACAGAGAGAAACAGATCAATGTGTAGAGGCAGATATTCTCATTCAGACATTTGTGATGCATAATCCAACTTGTTACAAGAAGGCAAAAATAATATTTATGCCTCAACAATTGTTATCACGAGGAAGCGTTATGATGACCAAAGGTGGAGATATTATTTGGTCTTCTCTAGGGTTTCATAGACCATGGAATATGCACAGACAGCATTCATAAAAACATATAATCGGTCATATTTTGCTTCACATTTGGATAATGACAAAACAAAAAATAACAGAAGACTTTTCTCATAATATTTTACGGTATTTAGATTGGTAATTTTATCAATGTCATTGAAACGAGATAATAATCTACAGTTTTCTAGAAATAGATGATTTTTTATATCTGATCATTTTAATTTTTTCAAAAAAATTGATATGTGCATCTTTGTGCATCCTATTGATAGCACAAGATAAATCAAAAATTCTTATTGAATGAAAAAAATGCTAACAAATCTTCTCAAAGAAATAAAAAAGATAATTGTTGATTATTCTATTTTATTCTTATCATATATTTCTATAACGGGTAACATCTCTTCAAGCAAAAGATGATGGTAAATTTAAATAGATTGCGTCAAGAGGTTATCTTTTATTATCATTATTATCGGTGGTAATAGGGGTGATAAATGCTGCTTATACGGATAGAAGGCAAAGTCATTCATGAATGTTCAGCAGTTAAAAAAAATGGCAGCTATTAAAGCGCTTGAGTTTGTTGAAGATGGTATGCGGCTTGGTATCGGATCTGGTTCGACAGTCAATGAATTTATTCGTCTTCTAGGTGAGCGTGTTGCGGATGGTTTGCGTGTGACTGGTGTTGCTACTTCAAGATATTCTGAACAACTCTGTCATAAGTTTGGAGTGCCTGTTAGCACTTTAGAACAAATACCTGAGCTGGACCTTGATATTGACGGAGCAGATGAAATTGGTCCTGAGATGATGCTCATTAAAGGGGGAGGGGGAGCATTGTTGTATGAAAAAATTGTAGCATCGGCATCTCGTGCAATGCTTGTCATTGCGGATGAAACAAAGGTGGTAAAAAGACTTGGTGCTTTTGCACTACCAATTGAAGTTAATCCATTTGGTATCCACACAACATGCAGAGCCATTGAAAAAGTCGCTGATGATTTAGGGCTTTCTGGGAAAATTTCATTGCGAATGAATGGAAAAGATCCTTTTGAAACAGATGGTGGCCATTTTATTCTTGATGCATTTTGGGGCTGCATTTTGCAACCAAAACCATTATCGGATGCACTTCTTGCTATTCCTGGTGTTGTTGAGCATGGCCTTTTTTTGGGGTTGGCTTCACGTGCAATTGTCGCTATGGCTGATGGTCAAATAAAAGTTTTAGAACCGTTTGATTTTTAGAAAAGGCATTTACATGATGATATGTTAGCACAGTAAATAAAGGGTCTTAAAGATTTTAGGTAGAATAACGAATTAAAATTATAATTAGCTATCGGGGTAATCATTAAATGAAAATAATATTTTCTTTTCAGCGTTTTGTCGTATATTTTGGTGTAATTGCTATTTTTTTTGTAAATGTTGGAACGGTTTATGCACAAGGTGTGAGTGATCAACATTTGGATTCAGCGCGAAAGGCAATCAGAGCTATTCATGCAACGGATCAATTTGATAGTTTTTTACCAAATGCGGTCCATGATTTCAAAAATGAACTGATCAGCGATGATCCGAATTTAGCAACAGCTATTTCTGATATTGTTGATAAGCAGGCGCTTGCTTTAATTAAAAGGCGCTCTGATCTAGAAAAAGAGATTGCTCATGTATATGCAAAATATTTTACTCAAAAAGAGCTTGATGCGATAACAACATTTTATAATTCTGATACCGGTAAAAAGTTTTTGACAGAAGTCCCCAATATTGCACGTGATTCTTATTCAGCATTTGATATATGGCGTACTGCTCTTATGCGGGATCTTGTAGAAAATGTGAAAAAAGAGATGTCTGAAACACTTAATTTGAATAATTCTACTATGCCTACAAATATGCCAATAAAATCAGAATCTTCAGAAAATAAAAAATAGCTTGATCGATATCATGACAACAATGGGCAATTTCTGATTTTTTTTATAGCGGCGGTTTTCCCGCCGTTTTTAATATTTTAATGAGAGTAGATCTTTTTAGAATACTGCTTTATAAAAAATGCTTCTTCAAAAGAAAAAAAGACTTTCATTTGATAATAAAAGACCTTAGCCTACTCTTGCAGCTATATAAGAAGGAATAATTCGTGGGCTCTTTTGATTTTGATTTATTTGTTATTGGAAGTGGTTCTGGTGGAGTGCGTGCAGCACGGCTTGCTGGAGGTCTTGGCAAGCGGGTCGCTATAGCAGAGGAATATCGTATAGGGGGCACTTGTGTTATTCGTGGTTGCGTTCCCAAAAAACTTTATGTTTATGCATCACAATATGTAAAAGAATTTAAGAAAAGTGTTGGTTTTGGGTGGGAATATGCGGATCCAATTTTTAGCTGGGAAAAGTTGGTTGCAGCTAAAAATAAAGAAATATCAAGGTTAGAAGGGCTGTATCGTAAGGGATTAGAAAATAACAATGTGCATATTTATGAAAGTCGTGCTACTTTTATAGATGATCACACATTAGAGCTTTCTGCCACGGGTGAGCGGGTAAGTGCAGAAAAAATTTTGATTGCAACGGGAGCAAAATTTGCACAAAATACTCCCATAGAAGGTGGTGAATTTTGCCTTACTTCTAATGAGATTTTTGACCTTGATCAACTCCCAAAATCAATAGTCATTGTTGGTGGAGGGTATATTGGTGTTGAATTTGCTAATATTTTTCATGAATTAGGTGTAAAAACAACACTCCTCCATCGGAGTGATTTAATCCTTCGTAATTTTGATCATGATTTGCGGCAATTGCTCAGCGATGCAATGATTGAAAAAGGGATTTCTATTCTCTACGGAATAACAATTTCTAAAGTGCAGGCTGCAGAAAATTGTTATGAAGTTGTTTTATCAAATGGGAAAATAATCAGTGCCGATCAGATTATGTTGGCTACGGGGCGTGTACCAAATACAACGGGTTTAAGACTTGATAGGGCAGGTGTTCAAGTGGATGAATTTGGTGCAGTTGTTGTTGATGAGAAAATGACAACAAATATCCCTCATATTTGGGCTGTTGGTGATGTAACAGGTCATATTCAATTAACACCTGTTGCGATTCATGATGCAATGTGTTTTGTTAAGACAGCATTTGAGAATATTCCCACAACACCTGATTATGATTTAATTACAACAGCAGTTTTTTCACAGCCAGAGATTGGAACGGTGGGGCTTTCAGAAGAAGAGGCGGTAAAGCGTTATAAGCGTCTTGAAATTTATCGTACAGTTTTTCGTCCTATGCGTAATGTTCTTTCTGGTAGTTCAGAGAAAATGCTTATGAAACTCATTGTTGATGGTGAAAGCCGTATTGTTGTGGGCGCTCATATTTTAGGGGAAAATGCTGGTGAGATGGCACAGCTTATAGGGATATCTCTCAAGGGTAAGCTGACGAAGGATATCTTTGACGAGACGATGGCAGTGCATCCAACGATGGCAGAAGAATTGGTAACAATGTATAAACCAAGTTATATATATGAAAATGGGAAGAAAATAGAAAGTTAAACAGCATATATTATGGTAAAAAGTTTTTGATATGCTAATCTTTAAGCTTAATCTTTAGAGAGAGTGTAATGATAAAAGAATGGGCGCCTGACACTTGGAGAACAAGGCCAATTAAACAAGTTCCGACTTATCCGGATAAGTCTATGTTAGAAGATGTTGAGCGAAAACTGAGAAGCTATCCTCCTTTAGTTTTTGCCGGTGAAGCACGTGATTTAAAAAATGAATTAGCAGCCGTTGCGAAAGGCCAAGCTTTTTTATTACAAGGTGGTGATTGTGCCGAAAGCTTTGCAGAACATGAAGCTGATAATATCCGTGATTTTTTTCGCGTATTTTTGCAAATGGCGATTGTTTTAACCTTTGGTAGTTCTAAACCGGTTGTTAAGATTGGTCGTATTGCTGGTCAATTTGCAAAGCCTCGCTCTTCTGATATAGAAAGAAAAGAGGGGGTTGAATTTCCTGCTTATCGTGGGGATATTATTAATGGCATTGAATTTGAAGCCGGTTCTCGTATTCCAGATCCGCAACGGATGTCTATGGCTTATCGCCAATCTGCGGCAACACTTAATCTATTGCGTGCTTTTTCACAAGGTGGCTATGCTAATTTAGAAAATGTTCACACATGGATGTTGAGTTTTGTTTCTAACAGTCCGCAGGGGGAACGTTATGAATTATTGGCAGAGCGTATTTCTGAAGCAATTGATTTTATGCGTTCTATAGGGATTACATCCAAAACACATTCTTCATTGCGTGAAACATCTTTTTATACCAGTCATGAAGCACTGTTGCTTGGTTATGAAGAGGCTTTGACTCGGATTGATTCAACTTCAGGAAATTGGTATGCAACATCTGGTCATATGTTATGGATTGGTGACCGTACGCGTCAGATTGACCATGCTCACGTTGAATATTGTCGCGGCATTAAAAATCCTATAGGATTAAAATGTGGTCCTTCCATTGAGTCTGATGAGCTTTTAAAATTAATTGATATTTTAAATCCTGAAAACGAGTTGGGGCGGCTTACTCTCATTACGCGCTTTGGTTATGATAAAGTTGAACGTTATCTGCCTAAACTCATCCGTGCCGTTGAACGCGAGAAGCGTGCGGTTATATGGTCATGTGATCCAATGCATGGCAATACAATTACTGCCAATGGTTATAAGACGCGTCCCTTTGATTATGTTTTAAAAGAAGTAGAGAATTTTTTTGCAGTGCATCGTGGAGAAGGAACTTATCCAGGGGGCATTCATATTGAGATGACAGGTCGTGATGTTACTGAATGTACAGGAGGGGCGCATGCCATTTCTGTGGACGATCTATCTGATCGTTATCATACGCAATGTGATCCTCGGCTAAATGCAGATCAAGCGTTAGAATTGGCTTTTCTTGTTGCTGAACTCCTTAAAAAAAATCGTGCGACTGACTCGTTAGCAATTGCTGCTGAGGGGTAGGCAAAAATTTACTTAATATTTTTTTAGGTCATTATGGCAGAAGAGAATTTTTAAAAAAGTGATATTTCCGATGATGAAGAATAAAGTTGTGGTTGCTAAACTGATGAAATGATACAAAGGCTTATGAAAAATGATTTTCGGGTATCAATTGCCCAATTGAATCCTATTGTCGGTGATATTAAGGGAAATTTTTCTTTAGCTGTCATGGCGCATCAAAAGGCCAAAGAAGAGGGGGCTGATCTTGTTTTATTCACGGAACTTTTTATAAGCGCTTATCCGCCGGAAGATCTTGTTCTAAAACCTGCTTTTACAAAAACATGTGAAGAGACTGTTGAGAAATTAGCAAAGATAACCGTAGGCGGACCAGGAATTGTCATTGGTCTTCCATTAAGGCGCAATGGTAATATTTACAACGCTGTCATGGTTCTTGATGAAGGGAGAGTCATTGCCGAAAGTTTGAAGTTTGATTTACCTAATTATGCTGAATTTGATGAAAAGCGTTTATTTTCTTCAGGTCCACGTCCTCAGCCTATTGTCTATCATGGAATCAAATTAGGAATAGTCATTTGTGAGGATCTTTGGAATGATTCCTCTCTTAGTACAGAGCTTAAAGATAAAGGAGCGGAAATTATTCTTGTCCTTAACGGATCTCCCTACTATCGTAATAAAACTTTAAAACGTATAGATGTTATTCATACGCAAGCTCTACAATCTGGAGTGCCAATTATCTACGCTAATCAAGTAGGTGGTCAAGATGAGCTCGTTTTTGATGGTGGGTCTTTTGCCTTGAATGGACAAGGCAAAAAGATATTTCAAATGAAACACTTTGATAGCCATATTGCTTTAAGCCATTGGCAAAAAACAACGACGGGATGGCACTGTATTTCAGGTCCTAATGAAAGTCTTCTCAATGGATTAGCGGCTGATTATCAAGCTTGTGTTTTGGGGTTGAAAGATTACGTTAATAAAAACGGCTTTAAGGATGTTATTCTTGGTCTTTCAGGAGGAATTGATTCAGCCCTGTGTACGGCAATGGCGGTGGATGCTCTTGGTGCTGAGAGGGTTCGCACCATTATGATGCCCTATCATTATACTTCGCAAGAATCATTAAAAGATGCTAAAGAATGTGCACAACTTTTAGGGTGTCTTTATGAAATCATACCGATTGAGCAAGCTGTTGAAGCTTTTCTTGAAACAATGGCACCTCTTTTTTTAGGGTTACCCTCTGACGTCACAGAGGAAAATCTTCAAAGTCGTATACGCGGTACAGTTTTAATGGCTCTTTCAAATAAATTCGGTTCAATGGTGGTAACGACAGGCAATAAGTCAGAAATGGCTGTGGGATATGCAACACTGTATGGGGATATGAATGGCGGGTTTAATCCTCTAAAAGATATTTATAAAATGCAGGTTTATGCATTAGCTGAGTGGCGCAATAAAAATCACTTGCACAATTTAAGAGGACCAGAAGGGATTGTCATTCCATCCAATATTATAGAAAAAGCGCCTTCTGCAGAGCTGCGAGAAAATCAAAAAGATGAAGATTCTCTTCCGCCTTATCCTATTCTAGATGATATCTTACAATCTCTTGTAGAAAATGACATGAGTATTTGTGATATTGTTAAACGTGGACACTCACGAGAAACTGTTGCGAAAGTTGAACAGCTTCTTTATGGTGCCGAATATAAAAGGCGTCAATCTGCGCCTGGTGTAAAAATCAGTTACAAAAATTTCGGACGCGATCGTCGCTATCCCATAGTCAATCATTTTCGCGATAAAAATTGAGTATTATTTTATGGTTAAAGTTCGTTTTGCTCCCTCTCCAACAGGTTATATTCATATTGGCAATATCCGTATTGCGCTTTTCAACTGGCTTTATGCGCAAGCGTATAAGGGAGAATTTATTTTACGCTATGATGATACAGATATTGAACGTTCTAAACAAGAATATATCGATGCTATTGCTGTTGACCTTGAATGGCTTGGTATTCAACCAGATGCAATTTATTACCAATCCAAGCGATTTAATCGATATGATGAAGTGGCAGAAATTCTCAAACAACGTGGTCTTCTTTATCCTTGTTATGAGACAACAGAGGAATTAGAGCGGCGTCGTAAAATCCAGCTTTCACGCAAATTGCCTCCTGTTTATGACCGTGCAGCATTGAAGTTGACAACAGAAGAGAGAAAAAACTTTGAATCACAAGGTCGTAAACCCCATTGGCGTTTTCTTCTTCCTAATTTTGAAAGTGATCCTTTACACACAAAGCGAACAGAAGTTTGCTGGAATGATGCAATAAAGGGAAAGCAGACGATTGATTTAGCTTCTCTTTCAGATCCTGTTCTTATTCGTGAAGATGGAACCTATCTTTATACATTGCCGTCTATTGTTGATGATGTAGATATGGCTATTACGCATATTATTCGTGGGGATGATCATATTACAAATACAGGCGCTCAAATTGCTCTTTTTAAAGCTCTTAATGCAGAATTACCGGTTTTTGCTCATACCAATTTATTGGCGACAGTTTTAGGAAAAGGATTTTCAAAACGTAATAATGATCTTTCTATTCGTTCTCTACGGGAAGAAGGATTTGAATCTATAGCTGTTCAATGCCTTGCCGTTTTGATTGGGACATCGCAAAATGTGCATCCCTATCCCAATCAAGCTGCGCTTTTAGAGCATTTTAATCTCCAAGATACGTCAAGATCCGTTGCAAAATTTGATATTGCTGATCTTCTTGCTTTGAATAGTCATCTTGTCCATGAGTTAACCTATGAGGAAGTAAAAATGCGCCTTAAAAAACTTTCTATTGAGGGAGATAAGGCGGAATATTTCTGGAACGCGATAAGAAGCAATATTAATAAAGTCAATGATGCTGTTTTTTGGTGGAAAATCATTCATGATGAACAGAATTTTGATACAGTAGCACTAGAGGATCGTGCTTTTGTGCACCAATCACTCGATTTCTTACCTGAAGGTGCTTTGAATGAGGAAAGTTGGAAAATTTGGACAACAGCATTAAAAGAAAAAACAGGTCGAAAAGGAAAAGCTTTATTTATGCCATTACGTCAGGCACTTACGGGCATGGATCATGGACCTGAAATGGGAAAAATTTTGCAGCTTTTAGGGCGTGAAAAGGTAACGGAAAGGCTCTCTAGGAAATAAGAGCGGATTTTTTAAAAGTATTTCGTTCATTTCACTCTTAAAGAGAGTAAAGAACGGGTTTATTTACACGTTTTTATAAGCATGAAAGCAGGAATATCATCACCAAATCCAATGGGTGTGTAATTCTTATTTTTTCGTGAGCGTTGTTGCTCAGATGGCTTCTCCTTATTATTTGCATTTTTGATATATTCTATTTTATTCTCTTCTACAGATTTTTTAGTGTGAACAACAGGCTCTTTTGGAGCAGTTTTCTTTGATGGTTTTGAAGATTTTTTCTTTACAACAATATCTTCTGTTTGATCATCAGCTATTAAAGTTGAGAGATCTCCATTGAGCCATTCAATTTTTTCATTACTCATTTCTTCGATGGCATTGATATATTTTTGATCAGCTTTTGTGACAATTGTAAAAGCTTTTCCGCTGCGATTTGCACGCCCTGTACGACCAATTCGATGGATATAGTCTTCAGCATGTGTAGGAACATCATAGTTAAATACATGACTTACAGCTGGAATATCGAGTCCACGGGCAGCAACATCAGAAGCAACAAGAAGTGTAAGTTTATTATTTTTAAAATCAGCTAGGGTGTTCATGCGCGAATATTGGTCCATATCTCCATGAAGTGCCCCTACATTAAAGTTATGTTTGATGAGCGATCTAAAAAGTTCAGAGATATCTCTCTTTCGATTACAGAAAATGATTGCATTTTGAAGCTCTGCACCTTCATTTTGGATAAGCTCTCGTAAAACCGCTCTTTTATCCCATGATTTATTTCCAGATTTGACAAGCCGCTGTGTAATTGTGGTTGCAGTTGAGGATGCTTTTGTAACTTCAACAGATACAGGAGAATGTAAAAATTGTTTCGTTAGTTTTGTAATTTCTGGCGCCATTGTTGCAGAAAAGAACAAAGTTTGACGCGTAAAAGGAGTTAGCTTACAGATGCGTTCAATATCAGGAATAAAGCCCATATCCAACATGCGATCAGCTTCATCAATCACAAGGATTTCAACGCCCATCAGGAGCAGTTTACCGCGCTCGCAATGATCAAGAAGGCGCCCTGGTGTTGCTATAAGAACATCAGCTCCCCGTTCAAGTTTGCGATCTTGGAGTTCAAAAGAAACTCCACCAATCAAAAGAGCAACATTTAAACGATGATTTATTCCGTATTTATCGAAATTTTCTTCAACTTGAGCTGCAATTTCTCTTGTTGGTTCTAAGATGAGCGTACGGGGCATTCGTGCTCTTGCACGACCTTTTTCAAGGAGAGTGAGCATAGGCAATACGAAAGAGGCAGTTTTACCTGTTCCCGTTTGGGCGATTCCTAAAACGTCTTTTCTTTGAAGGACATGCGGAATTGTTTCGCTTTGAATAGGTGTTGGAGCTGTATACCCCGCTGATTTCACCGCATTAATAACCTTTGCGGAAAGACCTAAATCATCAAAACTGTTTAAAGATGGTATCATTTTTTTATCAACTGCTCTGTGATTTTAACTGCGTTATCTAAATGATAATTATAACCAATATTCTACACTCTTTAAAAGTGTTAAGATGTTTTTACAAAAAATTAACTATAACAATCATATACACATAAAACGCATAATACAATCATTAATAGCGAAATTGTTCTGATAAAATGCGCTCATCCCATGAATGATTTGAGTCAAAAAGGATTGAAGCTGTTACTTCTGTTGCCATTGAAATAGTAACTGAATGGACAGATTTAACTTCAATATTATCTGCAGCAGCGTTTACAGGGCGTTTGTCAGGTTCAAGCATATCAAAGCGCACTGTTACTGTATTGGGAAGCAAAGCTCCATGCCAACGCCGAGGGCGAAAAGGGCTAACAGGAGTGAGGGCCATAAGGGGAGCCATAAGAGGTAAGATAGGTCCTTGTGCTGATAAATTATAGGCGGTTGATCCAGCTGGTGTAGCGACGAGGACACCATCACAACTTAATTGTTCCATGCGTACGTTGTTATCAATGGTGATGCGAATTTTTGCGGCTTGATAAGATTGCCGAAAGAGGGATACTTCATTAATTGCAAGCGCCTCGATAGAATCTTGACATTCAGATTTTGCGATCATGCGCAGGGGATGGATTTCTTTTTTATGTGCGGCAGCAATACGATTGGGCAATTTTTTTTCATGAAATTCATTCATAAGAAATCCTACAGAACCTTGATTCATGCCATAAATAGGTTTGCCTGTGTTCATGACGTCTCGTACGGTTTGTAACATTGTCCCATCACCACCGATTGCAACAACAATATCAGTTTCTTCCAGAGAAGAATGACCATAAACGGAAATTAATTTATGGGTAGCTTTGATAGCCTCCTCAGTTTCTGCGGAAATGAAATGAAAGCGACTTGGTAATGTAGCCATTTAAAAATTGTCCTGATACTTATAATTTATGTTGTAACTTATTTATGAGAGTTTTGAAGTTGTAATAAAAGCTCTTTTTATAATAAAAAGAGCATTGAATAAAGAGAAGTTATTTCAAGGTAAAGTATCATTAAAAAGTAAAAGGAGTGCGTCGTTAGATAAATCACAAACAAGTAATTTTTTTATTAGAATGATAATTTAGCATTGAAGCTAAGAGTATGATTAGTTAAAAGACCATAACTGATTTTAATAATCAGTGTGAAGCACCCGTAGCTCAGCTGGATAGAGCGCTGCCCTCCGAAGGCAGAGGTCACAGATTCGAATTCTGTCGGGTGCACCAAATTTTTCAACTTCATATTATCCTAAATAACAATATTACCTAAAAAGAAGCCAATTTCCTCTTTTATGAAAATGGTTATTTGAGTTGTTTATTAAGTTTTTTAGCGAATAAGCAAATGATTTTAAGAGAAGCAAAATTTACGGCTGCGTATATAATTCTTCGGTTAGTCATTTTGAATATCGAGATAAAAAACAAGATTATCTAAATATGCTTTCAATTTAACTATAAACATTTATAACATAAAAATACATATTAATTCAATATGTTATTGTACAACTGATCTGGCGATGTTGATAGTAGATCGCTAAATATATTGTTTTGAGCATTAAAATAGATAGCTAAATTTTCTTTTATTCTATTTTTGGAGCTAAAGGCTGTTATGGTGAGATGGAACGCGGATGAGAAATATCACCAGTTAAAGGAACAATAAGGAGGAAAAACAACCTTCAAGATTTGAATTGTTTCAAAATGCTGTATTCGGTATGGTTTTGATATGGGTATCTGGTGATTTCTCTATACACCAATATTGCCAGTTATGTTGGATGAGGGATTGTTTACCTTTAATCAACGTTCTTATATACCAAGCGCTAATTATGATGGTTATTTAGTTGGGAGTATGTTCTTTACGTTTGGCAGAATTTGGAATATATTCCTTGCTCCTCGTATGCTATCTTATACAGTATAGTAATGAGTGCACTTAATTATTTCCATGGCGTTAATACTTAGTTCTTTTGATCCGTTTTGCTGCTGGTGTTGCGAGTGTAGCAATGATGGTTTTGGGTTCTATTATAGTCATACAGCATAGCCATATGGGCTGGGTTATTGCTTCGCTTTATGCAGGTGTAGGAGTTGGTATTCTACTACTAGGTAATGAATATGTTATTATTAGTTTGAACAGAGCACTTGATTCAACAAACATTTGGTTTGGAGTTGGCTTAATGTCTGTTCAAAACTTTTAAAAACATATAGGCTTAATTATAACAACTATATTAAGAAACACCTCCGTTATTTCTTCCATTACAAATGAAACCGCTCCTGTTAATAAGAAAAACCATCCAAAATATGAATTGACCAATCAAAAGGATTTCGTGACTGGCATTATATCGCATTCGTACTTTAAGAGATTTTGGTGATGTAAAAAAGGCGATCTAGATGCTTTTATTGAAATTGAAAGCAACCTCTCTCATGATGGCAATTGCTGGGTTGCTGATAATGCCTGTGTTGTAAAATCTGGTCGTGTTTATGAAAAGACAAGGGGCTATGGCAATACTGCCATTGGGGGCTATGTCTATGGCAATACCCTTATATGTGATAAAACCTATGTGTATTTTGGTGCTCATGTTTATGACAATGCTCATCTTTTTTATAACGGTTGAGTTTATCATTATGCGTGGGTTTATGGGAATGAAAAATTATCCGGTAGTGTACGTATTTATAGCAATGCCGCGGTTTATGATCATGCGGTTGTTTAGGCAAGGTTTAGGGCAATGCTAGTGTGGGGTGTCATACTAAGGTCTACGGCTCTGTTTATGGCAATGCCAAGATCTCCTGATTATATCGTGATTAGAGGTAATGTATATGGCAATGCAAGACTTGTTGTGATGATAGTATCTACATAATGTCTGCCTATCATTTACTAACTTTTTAGTAAGTGGTGCTTTAAAATTGACTTGTCTTTAAATCCTTTTATGTGCCCTTAATGAATTAAAACCTATCTTATGATAGTTTCAAATGATTATTTTTTTAAGGTTTAGCTCAAAAAAAGAGTAAACCCCATACCATTCTTTAAACGCATGCAATTTATGTTTATCGATAATTTCAAACGATTACGTTTTTAACAATACGATTTGTGTGTGATAAAAACGTATCATAAAATTTATGAACTGTTATGAATGATAGCTGCTTTTCACTTCATTTGAATGTTTACATGCGTTATAACATTTGCATCATGATTTGCTTTTTGTGGTCTATTCATACATGGTAATTGTTTATAAAAAATGGTCAATTAAATCACGTATAAAAGTGTAGATTTTAAATGGGATTTATATAAAATAATTGCACAAAACCTATTGACTTTATTGTGTTTTTTTATGAATAAGATTCCATCTCGTTTAGACGTTGCAAAAGAAATCACCAAAGACCTTATTGATAAGATTCTTCTCTTACACGGCGTTATCACTTTTGTTTGCAAAAATCTGCTTCGCTTTTGACTTTTGATATGGATACAACCTCTTTTGAGGTAGAGCAAAGAATTTTTTAATCATGGAGAGTGCAACAGTGTTCTTCAAAAATCTTGATTGGTCTGTTGAAAAAATTAAAGAGGTAGATAATTATTCAGCACGTTACCAACTACCAGATTGTGAAGTACAAATTCTTTATAATGACGCAATTATCAAAGGTTATCCGCAATTTGATTTTGGAGTTTCGATTACGACTGGTATTTTAGCTGCTGCCTGCGTGGTAATTGATCCCTATCAATTCTCAGCACTTACAAGATCTACAGCTTGATTTTGATAAAAAGGGGTGGAGAGTTTGTGAAGAAGAAATATAATGCAGATTGGTTGGAATTAAGCTTGATTATGTCTTGAAATAGGCGATAGAAAAAATTGATCTTCATAAATGCTTTTATTCCAGATATGGAGCACCACCTTGGCGATAGAGTGAAGTTGGAGGCACATAAAGGTTATCAAGGTATATAATGCAGATTATAGCTTACTTCATATTGGTGCACTGTCTTTATTGGGTGATGTTGCAACCTTACAATCTTATTATCAAAGTTTCAGTGCAGAGGATCATTTAGGCTTTGATGAAAATACCCAACAGATTCATCTGAACGTGCATTGGCTTTAGTCAAAGAAGTGGTGAAATCTAAGCAGCTCAGCTACGCTTTAATTAAAAAGTAGCAAAAATATGAGCTATCTAGAAGAAAAACAAAGTTCTTAATAAGGGCCTTTCCAGAGAGGTTGAGTCTCATTCTTGGAAGGAAAAAAATAGCTAAATTTATCGAAACAAAAGATAAGGAATAGCTCCTTAAGAAATATCAAGAAGATCTAAAAAGATTATAGGAGCCAGAGTCTGGTTTAAAGATGCCATCATCAGTTGAGTGAACTCAACAATGGTGGAGTTTTATCCATTGGCGGAAATCTGATGTTTGAAAGAGGCTTTCTTGATATAAAGGTAATATTGTAATAAATAATTATTATAAATCAATATGTTGTATATATTCATTGTTTTGAGATTAATGACCATTGACAAATAATTTTGCACCATTTTCTCTCTTCCAGCTTTTCGTCAATCATCAATGAAAATTTTTTATAATGGAAAGTTCATTGATATATAACTTTTGTATGTCATTATTTTACGCTTAAAAAAATATAAAAATAATGAAATGCAATTGAGTTATCAACTGCTTATTCTTTTCAATTTTTAATCATAAAAAAATCTTTTTATTCATTTTGCTGATAAAAAGAATTAGTTTTTTTCTGGTGATACAAGTGGAGAAATAAGGATTTTAGATATGTTTCGGCGTTCCATTTCAATCACTTTAAAGTGTAAACCATCAGTTTCAAAGCTTTCTCCCTCATTTGGTAAATGACCAAACTGCCAAAGCATAAAGCCTGCCAGAGTCGTATAACGATCTGCTTCATCCACAAGGTTACGCCCAAGATAACCACTTAAACGGCGGATATCAGCATATCCCTCAACAAGAAGACTGCCATTTTCAAGTTGTTCTGCGATCATGAGTTCTTCATCGTCATCAGGAAAGTCTCCTGCAATAGCTTCAAGAATATCGGTTGGTGTTGCAATTCCTTCAAAAGATCCATGCTCATCAACAATAATTGCAAGCTGAATCGAAGAATGACGTAATTGCTCCATCAATCGTAAAACACTTGTGTTTTCATGAACAACGAGGGGTTCTCGCATAGCTTTTTTCCAATTAATCTTTTTCCCCTCAGCCAAATTCAAAAGAAGATCTTTTGTCAACGCAACGCCAACAAATTCATCCACTTTTTCACGCGCAAGAATTAAGCGGCTATGTTTAACCTTTTGTAATTCTTCACGCATTTCATTTTCATCAGCATTTAAATCTAACCATTCAATTTCATTACGCGGCGACATGATAGAGCGAACAGGGCGATCAGCTAAATCGAGAACACCACGAATCATCTCCTTTTCTTCTGGTCTAAACAACTCAGATGCTGCGGCCTGTTCAGCAATAACATCTACAGTCTCAGCAAGGTGACTATCTTTGCTTCCTCCTCCTAAGAGCCTCAAAACAGCATCAGCTGTTCTACTGCGTAGATCATTCGTTTTAATCATTTTTTCACGGTTACGACGTCCAATTTGATTAAAAACTTCGATGAGAACAGAAAAACCAATAGCAGCATACAAATACCCTTTTGGAATATGAAAACCAAACCCTTCAACAATGAGAGTAAAACCAATCATCATCAAAAAACCAAGACAAAGGATTACAATAGTGGGATGACGATTAATAAAACGCATAAGAGCACCAGATCCGCACATCATTACTCCCATAGCAGCTATGACTGCGATATACATAACTGCTGCCTGCTCTTTTGCAATCATACCTGTTGCGGTAATAATACTGTCTAGTGAAAAAACGGCATCCAGCACCACGACTTGGACGATTACTTGCCAAAAAACAGCATAACCAAGGCCTGTTTTTCTTTCATGTGATACCCCTTCTAACCTTTCATGTAATTCTAGCGTTCCCTTTGCTAGCAAAAAGGCTCCACCACCGATTAAAATAAAGCTATGCCAACTAAATACAAAAGATGAAAGTGAAAGAATGACCCTATCGAGTCTCATAACCCATCCAATAACTGTAAGAAGGAAAAGCCGCATAATTAATGCTAAAGTAAGACCTATAAAGCGTGCGCGGTCACGCAAATGCAGTGGCAATTTTTCAGCTAAAATTGCAATAAAGATAAGGTTATCTATTCCTAAAACAATTTCGAGAAAAACCAGCGTGATCAAACCAAACCACGCATGGGGATCAGTGATCCATTCCATCATTCCTTACCTTTTATAAGCTTAAAAGCGCGCGATTGACAAAAAAAATTCATAGGCTTTTATTCGTATATTGGATCATGAACATTGTATGTAAGAAAACTTATATTCAAAGAAAAAAACAACACAATATTGCTTGAATGCATGTGATTGCTGATAAAACAAAATGATGCCCCATCCCGCTTACAACCACAAGAAGGTCCCTCTAAATTTTGCTCGGGCATTATGCTCGATAATCCTCTAACTATAGGTTCTGTGTAACAATCAGAACATTTATTTATAAAGCTTCTTATAATGGGTTTATTTTTATATAAGATCAAGTGGTGAATATCATATTTTTAACCTTACAGACAATGAGTTTATATAACAAACAACAAAATATCTGGACATCCATCCTTAGGAGCGTTATAGAAACGCTCATTCTCGTCTTTTGAGAAGCTTATGGGTGATTAGCTCAGTCGGTAGAGCAGCTGACTCTTAATCAGCGGGTCGTGGGTTCGATCCCCTCATCACCCACCATTCTATTTTATACCGTAAATAACTCATTGATTGCGTAAATTTTTTTAAGATACGAGTTTCTAAATAAAATTGGGCAGTAGGATTTCCCCATATCTGTTTGTTTAAAAGTGAAGATTGTTGATATAGCTTAGTCATCGGTTTTTGTACTTTTTAGGGGACTCAAAAAACTTCCAAAGGACATTTAAAGATCTTTTAATGCGTATTGTTTCTTTTTTTAAAGTCGCAATTGGTAAGGAGAAGCTTCTTACCGACAATTATCTTATTTAAAGGGGTATAAAAATCAACAGTTTTCACTTCTTTTAATATAAATTGATTAAATTTTTTTTGGATTTTTAGCATATTGTTTAAAGACAGAAGAAACTTTGCACTTTAGTTGTATTAGCAGCGTGGATATTTTTTGATAACTCTCCCGCTTAAACAAAAAACTTCTGTAATAATCATCAGTATTCCAAGAGGGTAAATCAAGATAAAATAAAGTATTTAGCGGACATAACAGGAATAAAATTAGATCAGTTTAATTGTTTAAAACTAGTACCTGTTAAACGAAAGACAATAGGCTTTAATGAGGCTTCAAGTTTAAAAATATTAAACTATGAAGTTATGCTATGCTGTCTTTCCGTTAGCTTAACCTCTAAAAATATAAATATTAAGAAAGCCGCTCAGAATCATTATAATATATTGATTTATAATGATTAATTATTCTTTTTTTAAACTTTACTATCATAAACTTCTTTTGTTTCAATCCCTCTTATAATGAATCAATTAAAATTATTATTTTTGCATTATAAATGGGATTAACGTGCGGATAAAGACCATTGAAGAAAAGCATAAAAATGATTCTTATTAACGTTCTTAGGCGCCAAAAGTTATCACAACATTGGGAAAATAGTATAATGGTGCAGGCTTACTCTTTTATTAAGTATAAAGATGATGTTGCAACAATGACTTTATTATTATACCATTCACGGGTATTGTTGTGTAATGGGGAAGAGCACTGAGAGAGTTTTCTTAAAAAAAATATGTAAATTGGTAACACGATGGTGTCCTGTTCTTATATAGGCACACAAAAAGAAGTAATTGATAACCTTTTATTTATTCAGGTGGTGTTTTGGGGGCTCTTTTCCAATATTGTTGCGCTTCAAAAATGGCGACCACAAATAATGAAATGATGAGCGGTATAATCAAATAAAACATTCTAAAGACAATAAGTGCTGCAATAACATCGGTTGGATTTATATTGGGCATGCCTGTGATGAAGAGAGCTTCAAGAACTCCTACTCCTCCTGCTGGAGCATTAGAGAGAAGAGTTATCGTAAAAGATGCTAGGAAAACACCAAGAACAGAGATAAAATGAATATCTGCGTTGTGTGGGAGAACAGCATATATAATTCCTGCTGCTCCTAAAAGTTCTAGAGGGCTAATGAGAAGCTGTTGAATAACAATTTTCAGCCGTGGATAGGAAAGTTGAATTTTCTTACCCAAGCGTAAGGGTTTTAACTGAAGCCAGCTGCCAAACGTATAAAGTGCTATACAGCTGAGTAAAATTGCTCCAGCTGCTGTTCCTAGCCATTCAGGAAGTTCTTTATGAATGAGGGTGATAATTTCGGGTTGCAGCACCAAAACGATTCCCAAAAGTAAGATTGTACCGATTACAAAAGTAAAAGAGCAAAAACCTACTAATATTGCGATTTCTGTTCCGTTTAACCCTTTCATTTTATAGGCGCGATAGCGTACAACGGCACCAGAAAAAACTGAAGCACCGATATTGTGTGAAAGAGCATAGGTTGTAAATGAACATATAGCGATAAAAATCCAAGAAATTTTATGGCCTAGATGTTGCAAGGCAATTCGATCATATCCAGCAAGAGCAGCATAAGCTAGGAGAGAACATAAACAGGCTAATAACCAGTGCTGTGCATTTAAATTGCTCAAGCGCTCCAATACATCCCCAAATGAAATGGCAGAGAGCTTCATGTAAAGAATTCGAATAGATACCAGCATTGCTAAGATACCAATCAATGGCCATATAAATTGCTTTATTTTCACGATTCTGTATCCATTTTATGTTTTCTGTAAATTTTCATGATTGAGCATATTCCTTACAGATCTTCGTTCTGTTATATACTCTATAATGCCATTGGCAATTTCTTCATCATCTGTTACTACAACATCAGCACCTAAATCAATGAGATATGTTGTTTCTGTGTCGGATAATGCATGTGTGATTATTTGGATATCTTTCTTCATATCACGGATATTCACGATACATTCTCCTACTTCAATGGTACTTCGCATTGTAATAACAACTTTATGTGCATTATTTATATTTGCTGCGTTCATTATTTCTTGTTGAATGATATTGCCGCAAATAGCCTCAAAGCCATCTGCAATCGCTTTATCAGAGAGGCGTTTTGATTCTTCTACGATCACTATAGGTTCACCTCTATTTATTAAAGATAATGCAACACACTTACCGATACGACCATAGCCAATAATTACGATATGGTTATTTTTTAAGGTCATCGGTAAAAAATCTTGGTCAGGATCTTGTGGATCAATATCAATAATTGTTTGGGTATTTTGTGAAGATGCAGAATTTTTTTCTAAACGTTTTTTAATTTTATTACAGGCAATGAAAACAAGAGGATTAAGCAAAATAGAAAAAATTGCTCCTCCAAGAATTAAATCATGAGCGTCATTGTTTAAAAGTCCTAAGCTTAAACTTAAACCAGCGAGGATAAAGGAAAATTCTCCGATTTGGGCAAGGCTTGCAGAAATAGTCAAAGCTGTTGCATTAGAATAGCGAAAAGCCTTAACGATGAAAAAGGCAACAGCAGATTTTCCGATTACGATAATGAATAAGGTTGCTAAGAGAGGAAAAAAATGAGTTAAGAGTTTCTCGGGGTCAAATAACATGCCTACAGAAACAAAAAAGAGAACAGAAAAAGCATCGCGCAGTGGTAAAGATTCTTCCGCGGCACGGTGGCTTAATTCTGATTCGCTCATGACCATACCAGCAAAAAAAGCACCAAGAGAAAGGGAAACACCAAATAAATGAGCGGCTCCGAAAGCTACTCCTAATGCAATAGCAAAGACGCTAAGACGAAATAATTCACGTGATCCCGATTGTGCGCTCATTTTTAAAAGCCATGGGATAACGCGTCGCCCAATGACGAGCATAAGTGCAATAAATACAATTACTTTCAGGATGGTGAGACCAAAAATACCCCAAATACTTAAATCCAACCATTGAACAAGAGGATCCAACGCTTCTTTTTTGGTATTGCTGAGAGCACTTGCCAAGGAAGGGATGAGGACAAGTATAAGGACCATTGCTAAATCCTCAATAATCAACCATCCAACGGCAATGCGTCCTTTTTCTGTTTCAATAAGATGACGCTCTTGCAAAGCACGTAGCAGGATAACAGTACTTGCTATGGATAAAGCAAGACCGAAGATCAAACTACCACTGAAGCCCCATCCCATAATCAGACCAAGGCACAAACCTAGAAAAGTAGAAAATGCCATTTGTGCAATAGCAGCAGGGACAGCAATAGCTTTGACAGATAAAAGGTCTTTTAATGAAAAGTGGAGCCCAACACCAAACATCAGCAAAATAATACCAATTTCAGCAAGTTGATTAATGATGACGGAATCTATTTTAAATCCGCCTGTATTGGGTCCCACAATAACACCAGCTAACAAATAGCCTACAAGTGGTGAAATACGTAAACGGCTAGCAATCATTCCCAAGAGAAATGCTAAACATAAGCCTGCAACAATAGTTGTGATAAGTGGTGTGTCGTGGAGCATGGATTATTTACTATTCTTGATCAAAAAGCGAATGAATGAAAACGACTATATTTCTATGAGAAGAGAGGCGAGATGTACCATACGCATTAAAGGGCATTTTTATTTCACTTTGATATTTGCACGATTATTTCGCTCACGCCACCAATTTCCTAGCAGGAGTAAAATAGGAGCAGCAATAAAGATAGAGGATGATGTTGCAATAATAATCCCAAAGACCATGGGTAATGCAAAATTATGAACAGCACTTCCACCCCATATCGCCATGGGGAGCATCGCAAGAATTGTTGTAGCTGATGTAAAAAAACAACGTACAAGAACCTGATTAATTGACAGATCAATCAGCTCACGCAACGGCATTTTTTTATAAAGACGCATATTTTCGCGCATCCTATCATAGACGACAACTTTATCATTTATAGAATATCCAACAATTGTTAAGAGCGCAGCGATAGCTGTTAAATTAAAATCAAATTGAAATAAAGCAAAAAAGCCAATCATTTTTGTGGTGTCTAGAATGAGAGTGATAATTGCTCCAACGGCAAAGAACCACTCGAAGCGTAACCATATATAGAGAGACATGGCAATAGCCGCAAGAATAACAGCAGTAAAAGCAGCTGTGGCAAGCTCGCCTGAAATTTTGGGACCCACAACTTCTATTTGATCGAATGTGGTATCGGGATAGATATTTTGTACAGCTGTTTTAACCTTATCAATGGCGATGGTTTGTTGTGCTTCGCTACCGCTTTGTTTCTGCATGCGAATTAATACGGTGTTTTCGTTATCAATATTTTGCAAGGAAACTTCACCAACATTAAGAGTAGAAAGCTTGGAACGCAGAGTTGCTAGATCTGCTGGTGCTTTCGTGGTAATACTCATTTGGCTTCCGCCAATGAAATCAATACCAAAATTCAATCCAGGCTTAAAAAAGAGAAAAACTGAAGCCATTGATAAAACAATTGAGACGCCAATACCAATGAAGCGTGCTTTCATAAAGTGGAAAGTTGTGTTTTGTGGCATGATGTTGAAAGCAGAGTGAATATGCAACTTTTTAATTTTCCATTTACGAACGATCCAAATCATGATGATGCGTACAATGGTGATATTTGTAAACATGGAGATGATAATACCAAGCAACATTGTTACGGCAAAACCACGAACGGGACCGGTGCCGAACCAAAATAGTAAGACAGTCGCTATAATTGCCGTAACATTTGCATCAACAATGGTTGCAAAAGCGTGTTTAAATCCACGATCTAGGGCTGCAAAAGCACCCACACCTTTTCGACTTTCTTCACGGATACGTTCATTGATAAGGATATTAGCATCAACAGCAATACCGATGCCTAAAATAATACCAGCAATACCAGGCAGCGTAAGCGTAGCTCCCAAAAGACTCAGTGCAGCAAATGTTAAAATCGTGTGCAGAGCTAGTGCTATATTGGCAATTAATCCCCAAATACGGTAGAGAAGAAAAATAAAAATTGCAACAAGAATAAAGCCAATTATGCCGGTGTAAAGTCCCATTTGGATGGCATCAGCACCAAGATTTGGGCCTACGGTTCTCTCTTCAATGACCGTGAGTGGTGCGGGGAGGGAACCAGCACGAAGCAGAGCAGCCAGAGTTGAGGCTTCTTTGGGGTCAAAGTTTCCTGTAATTTGACCTTGTCCATTGGGAATGACACTATTGATGGTCGGAGCGGTTAAAACCTTATTATCCAGAACAATGGCAAAAGGACGGTTAATATTTTGTCGTGTTATATCGGCAAATATTTTTGCGCCAGCGGAATCTAGAGTAAATGAAATAATGGAACGTCCTGGTATTTGGGGGTCAAAACCTGCACGGGCATCTTTCAGGACATTTCCATCTAAAGCAATTTGATCATAAATTGCATAATGTTGTGTTGCATCAGTGTATCCAGGGAGAATAGAAACACCTATAGGGGGATTATTGGGATCCACATTAGAAGGAACAAGATGAAAACTCATCTTAGCGGTTGTTCCTAAAAGATCACGCAGTTGTTTTGGATCTTGTAGGCCAGGCAATTGGACCATAATACGATCATTTCCAACCTTTTGGATGGCTGGTTCTGAAACACCAACTTGATCTATACGACGACGGATGATTTCTAAGCTTTGTTCAATAGCATTGCTTACACGGTCTTTTATACCAGCTTCCGTTAATGTGACGCGGAGAGTTTCATTTTGAGCACTGATCGTGATGTTATGTTCTGTTGTGCCAAAGCTACTGTGTATGGGGGTTATTAATGTTTTCAAAGCAGAGAGTGCTTTTTCAGTTTGCGATGGGTCAGAAATAAGGGCAATAACGCTATCTTCAACGATACGCACACTTGAGGTGCGGATTTGTTTTTCACGCAATACATTGCGCACATTGCTTAAAACTATATGTAACTGATCGCGTTTTAACGTTTTGCTATCAACCTCGAGCAGGAGAGAAGAGCCTCCTTGAAGGTCAAGACCAAGTGCTACACGGGTGTCGGGTAAGAATTTCGAGTTTTTAACTTGTTCGTGTGAAAATAAATTGGGTAAGGCAACATAAATGCTGCTTAAAAGAATAAAACAATAAAGGGTAGTTAACCAACCAGGTGTACGCATGATATATTCCGCTAATAGGCAATCTAACAGTTATTCAAAGTTAAAAGCACAAGTAAAATAAGATGATCGTTTTTATAATTCAAGGAAGAGAATTAAGTATGTTCATTGGGAGGAGCGCGTTTATTTGAGAAATATTGCGTTTTAACGTTACGAAATTGTGTGTCAACAGCTGGAATCTTTATTAAAAAGAAATCCAATGTTAGGATTCTTTGAACGGTTCTCATAAAAATAGATTCTGCATGGGGTGTTACAAGTTTTTTGTTTTCAGTTGTGGTAGCATTCAACTGATCACACTTATTTTGTAAATCAAATCTATTCGTTTTAATGATATTATTGGTGTGTGATTGTTTGATTAAGTAAGCACGCGTTCCTAAGGTACTCGTCAAGAATACACCTAAACTGGATAGAAAAATCCAGGTTGTCAAAGGAAGAAAATCTTCTTTTTTGCAATAAAGGTGCAAAAAAAACATGCTAGAGTGCCTTCGTTAATCTTATTGAGTTCATATTATTTATCATTCTTTTATCTTATTATCAGTATTATAGGATAAGGGAAAGCTTTTATAAGATTATTCTATAAAAGTTGAAAATAGCTGCTTTATACCATATTTAAAAGAGAGGAATAAAATCCTTTTTGTGCTTGTAAGGTAGATATGTATTCATTTTGTAGAAAAAACATCCACATACTTTTCCTTCTTTTGGGGATTATCTTTGTATTTAATTCTGGTGCATGGGGGAATCGGGGGGCACAAAGTACAATTGTCGAACAAACGATAGCTTCTTATTCAGTTGATGAAATTATTCAACAACAACTGTTGATTATTGAGACTCTTGAAGAAAATACTGAAACTTTAAAAAGAGATTTTGACAGAAAGCCAGAAGATGAGCGTGCTTTAGAAGAATTGCGGTTACGTGCACAAGATATCAGTGAACGTGCTATTGAGGCAGCATTTGTTTTGCGTCCTCCTCTTAATGAGATTAATACACTTCTTGATCAATTAACGGAGCTCCATCGTGACGTGAAAAAATTGAAAAGCTCAGTGAAGGAATATTCTTACTTGATAGAGCAAAAAGCTAAAATTAACAGTATCATGCTTCGTTTTGAAGCAATTTTCTTAGCAGCAAATAGAATAGCTGAACTTTCTATTTCTCAATCTCGGGAGCTTTTTAAACGCACGCTTACGTATAGGCTTGAGTTTTCGATTCCGATGGTTAAAAATCTCGCCCAAAAAACAAAAGAGGCTTCATCAGATTTTCTTTTGTTGTTAGATTCTTGGTGGAATTTTATATTTTATTTCAAGTTTTTACAACTATTTCTTTGCTTTTTAATTCCACTTTTTATTACTTTGGGTCTTTCGTATTTTTCTCAAAAAGTTCTTGTTCATGTGTATTGCCACTTTACGAAGTCTAATGAGGAAATATCTTATTTACAACGCTTATTGATTGCCTTTATTTCAGTTCTCTTACCTTCACTTGTATGTATTCTTTGCGTTTATCTTGTGTTGTTTTTGTTTCGTAGTTTTAACTTAGATCTAGGTAAGCTTACAACAGTTTTTGATATGATAGGTTGTCAAATTATTTTAGTATTTTTAATCAATCGCTTAGCGATTGTTCTTTTATCATCGAATATGCCCCATGTGCGTCTTCTCAGTATTGCACCATCATCTGCTTATCAATTAGTGATTTTACTCACTTCTTTAGGGGGTGTTTTGGCATTTGACGCTGTTCTTGATAGTATTTATGAAATCATTTCAGCGCCTCTATCTTTGACAATTGCTAAAAGTTTTATTGCTGTTTTTCTTGTAGCAATATTGCTGTTTATAATATCATTTGTACCTTTGCGGTTTAGACGTAGGCGTTTTCAAGGAGAAAAAAAAGAGCCATACTTTTGTCCATTTTACATACGCATTCCTCTTATTGGCTTGGGATTACTGCTCTTTGTGTTGAATTTTTTAGGTTATGTTGGTCTTGCGCGTTTTATTATGCAGCAAATTATGATTGATGGAGCATTTTTAGTTCTCATGTATTTAGGAATACAAAGCGCTCAAGCACTTGGAACTAAAGACCAATTTATGAAAACAACGGTTGGTCACCTTTTGATGCAGAGGTTTCATTTAGAAGAAAAAACGATGAATCAATTGGGAGTTTTTGTGAGCGTTTTTCTCAATTTATTTGTTGTTATATTTTGTGCAATACCAATTGCTGTACAGTTTGGATTTTCCTATTCTGATTTAAAAGCAGTTTTGTGGCAATCGGTGACCGGTTTTCAGATTGGAAATATTACTCTTTCTTTGATTTCTCTTGTAACAGGAATGATTTCTTTTTGTGTTTGCTGGTTTCTTATTCGCCGATTTATTGGTTGGTTAGATAGTGTGGTGTTGATTCATGGAGAGTTCGATTCTGGTATACGTAATTCTATCAAAACAGTGATAAGTTATGGAGGCATTGTTGTATCTGCTTTGACGGGATTATCAATGGCAGGTTTGGATCTTAGAAATTTCGCTCTTATTGCTGGAGGACTTTCACTGGGTATAGGTTTTGGTTTACAGAATATTGTCCAAAACTTTGTCTCTGGACTTATTATTTTAGTTGGAAGACCATTTAAAATAGGAGACTATATAGAATCTGGATCAGTAGCTGGTATTGTTAAGCGTATTAGTGTGCGTGCAACGGAACTTGAGACTATTCAGCGTAAGACGATTATTATTCCCAATTCAAGCCTTATTAATAATAATGTTAGTAATTGGACACGACGCAATAAAGTAGGACGAATTGATATACCAGTTATTGTATCATCTAAGGTTACTCCAGAGCATGTTGTTGAAATTTTGTTAGAGATTGCTTCTTCGACAGAAGGCGTTTTAAAAAATCCTATCCCACAGGTGAGTTTTACGGCATTTGATCGTAAGAGTTTTTCCTTTAATTTGGCTATTTATGTGCCTAATATTACTTCACCTTCTCATATAACCAACGCTCTTCGATTTAGCCTATATAAGCGTTTTGCTGAGGAAGGAATCTTAGAATGCTGAAATATACTTATGTTTTGATTACAGTTATTCTGTTAAGTATTTTTACCATAACAGCTTTTGCTGCAACAGTGAAGAATACTGATTTAAAGATACAATCTCTCATTGTTGTTGAAGGAAGTATACCTTCAAAAATTTCTTTAAATACTCATCAAACAATTACAATTTGTATGAAGGGATGTTTTATAACTTTTCCTAATAAAGACCGTTTTGCAATAAAGGCAGATGATAATATAGAAATCAATAGGGGAAGAGCAATTTTTAAATAAAATAATTGAGAATTTTTGTTTGGGGACAAGATTTAGAAGGATAATGATATTGTGCGTAATTAATAATCTCATCCTTTAGAAAATGGTAGAAAAAAGGTATGATTTTAGTATAAAATAGGTGTGATTTTTTATACTATGTAGAATCTACAGTTATACATTTTTGATGTAAGATTATTGAGGTATTTATAATATTTTTAATGGATATCAATTTTCTAAAAATTATTACATCATTTTTAGAATTTTTTCTCATAAAAAATGCATAAAATGTACTATTTTGTGATTTTTTTGCAGTATTATTGGTACAAAATGTTTTATATTTTTTCCTTTTAAAAATATAATAGGTTTTTTTATTAAATATTTATTATTTTAAGTATTGATTATTATAATATTTTAAAATTTATTTGATAATATTAAATTTTGATGTAATGATATATTAGTATAGTGATAGATTTAAATGTAACTATAAAGGAGTACATGCGATTTTGCGGCATAAGATTTTATAAAACTTTGTTTTTCTAAATGTGATTTTTGATTATATTTAAATTTAGCAATGGGGTATAATTTTATGAATACAAAATTTATAACAGCATCTGTTTTTTCTTTGATTTCACCTTCTATAGTACAGGCTGCAGATGTGGTGACTCACGAAGAGCCAGTACATGTTGCCTCAGAAGTTGTTGCTTCTTCACCTTTTTCTTGGGCAGGTTTTTATTTTGGGGGGCAAGTTGGGGGCTTTTCAAGTAAAATTTCTGCAATAACGCCTCATGTTGATATTCCTCTCCATCATACTGAGGAGAGTAAAAGTAAACCATGGATCCCCATCGAGAAACAGTATCTGCCCGATCTTTCTGGATTTATAGGTGGTTTTTATGCGGGTGTTAATTTTGATCTCGGTAATAATTTTATTATGGGGATTGATACGGATATCGTTTTAACGGAAAAAAAGGATACAAAAACAAAATTTCAGGCTGATGAATCGAGTGCTGGTGGGACTGATACTGATGGAAAGGACACTGAAGGATTGGGTACTAAAGAATCGGGTAGTGATACTGATGCAAGTACAGAAAAAAAAAGTCAAAAAAGGGCAAAACTTGTCAGGAGACAGGGTAGAGGCTTTTCTCGTTCTGCTACAGAGGCTAAAGAAGAGAAAGACAGTTTAACTTTTAATCATACGTTAAAACAAAAATGGACAGGTGCTACACGGGTGCGTGTTGGGTTTTCTGCAGGGCGTGTGATGCCTTATATTGCTGGTGGTGTTTCTTATGGACAGTTTCAAGATATTTTGTCGACAGTAATTACGGGAAGTGAGCCATTTAATAGGACATCGGATGTAACAAAAACGATGATGGGTTATACTCTCGGTGGTGGTGTTGATTTTGCAATGACAGACCATTTTGTTGTGCGTGCGGAATACCGTTACTCAGATTTTGGTAAAAAGAAATTTAAAGACGAGATTGAAGTTAAGTATAAGACGAATGATTTTCGCGCAGGAATAGCTTACAAATTCTAGTTTTGTAGGATAAAGGAGCTTAAATTTAAGAGGTCCTATTTCTTTGATAGGGCCTTTATTTTTTAATTTTATGCATTGCAAATACTATTTTATGGTGAAAAAAGGGAGCTTTGACTTTGAGTTAGAATGAGGAGGTAAGGAAGAGTTACTCAGATTCTTAATTGTTAAGAATGAAAAATTTTTAGTTCACGAGGTGTGGTTGAAATATTTGTTAGCAAAGAAGGATTAATTCGTCTTTCATATTATTACAGTTATCATTTTATAATATCGTTATAGAGTTACAAACAGTAAATTTAAAGAGAGTTTTTACTATCTAAGTAATGAGAAAATAAAGAAAATTCACATAGAACGATGCGGGCGGCGTGCACGTTTGTGCACCAATTTTTTCTTCCCTTAGAACTCTCTACAATATCATCTGATAGCGCGGTTTATCTTTGTTCTATTTAATAACTAATTGTTTTTATTTATTTATTAAATTGCCTTTTATATATAATCTTTGTACCAGATGAAAGTGCTCTAAGTGCGATTCAAAAGATGGTTTTTAAAAGGTGGTTCGAAGAACAAGAACACGTGATAGACTGTCTGTCTTATCTGTATCTATCTAAAGGCAAATATGCTGACAAAGCTGGTTTATGGCTTATCAAAACTACACCAGATCAAGGATGATAGTTTTTTAGATTTTACCTCAATAAAAGACGACGAGAAATGGGATTAGGCTCTTGTAGCAAGATACCTTTAAAAGAAGCATGGTTCAAAACTTCAGCTTGTTGTGATCTTTTGGATCAAGGAATTGACCCAATTTGCCGAAAACAAAAAGAAAATTTGCGTCGGGCAGGGGTGGTATTTCTTTACGAGAAATTGCCTCCAGTGCGTTTTAAGCAAAAAAACGAATTGAAAAATGAAGGAAAAGCAGCAAGGTGGCTAATACCTCTTGAGTAACATGTTTTTCCTAAATTTGATGATACGCCAATTACTGAACTGACGCAAATTGATATAAAAGGATGCATTTCTCCCATTTGGAAGACAAAAAACGAAACAGCAAGTAAAACTCTATCCCACTTGAATATAGCTATAAAACATGCGGCGGCACTTGGTATAGATGTGGATATGCAATTAAAAGCAAAAGCTTTATTAGAAAAGTTTATTCAAAATACCAAAAATATCCAGCAATGCCATGGAAAAAATGCCTAAGTTTTTTCAATCTTAAAATGATGAGCTTGTATCAAATCTAGCCTTAACACTTCTTATTTTGACGGGGGGAGGGCGTTCTATTCCAATCAGGCATATTCGGTCAGAAGAGATTTATAGATCAATATGGATTATCCCAAAAGAAAATATGAAGAGAATTGTTGGAAAGGTTTCTGACTTTCATGTGCCGCTTACAGCTGAAGCGCTTGCTGTTATTGAAAAAGCAAAAGAATGTTTTTTTATTTGCTGAGAGTTCTGGAAAGCCTATATCGGATGTAGCACTTTCTAACTTCATGAAAGACAAAGGTTTTGATTATAGACTTCATGGTTTCAGATCGATTCTGCGGGACTGGATAGCAGAGACAACGTCAACATCATTTGAAATTGCAGAATCTGTTCTTGCGTATTCAGTTGAGAAGTCAGTGACAAAGGCTTACATGCGGACGGATTTTTTAGAACAGCGCCGTGTCCCCTTAGAACAATGGGCGTCTTTTATATCAGGAGAGGCTTGATAATATGTCTATTATCAAGTCAGGTGTCTAAGAAACACTTAAGCGATTAGCGGATAGATTACGATATAATCTCTCATTCCTTGTGTTAAAAGCGGGGAAGGGTAAAGCTTTCAGTTTTTGGTTAGTCACTGTTTTAAACGTGCACAGACATTGTCTATCACATCCATAAGACGAGCAAAATCAAGGATAAGCAAAAAGAGGATGAATACAATCCATTTTGTATAACGTGACATCACTTTTACACTTTTGTAGGTCATGATGATTGCTTGAAGGATTTCTTTTTCTGCTTCTGTAAGCTCTGTATCGTCTTGTGTTTTTTTTCTAGCCATGTTTCCACCCACACACGCGTTCACCTAGATTATTGTGCTTTAAGATCTCTCTTGCTAAGTTTGAACTGATGGCGTTCAGATCTTGCTGGCTTAAATAAATTGGCAACCAGCCAACACAAGAAGAAACATATTTATTTGTCGCGCAACCAGTCAGAGAGAGCAGCACGCACATCAGCATCACTTTTTTGATTAACTTCACTTTCCACCTCCAGCCGTGTTGTGGCTGCTTTTAAAGCTTTTTCTGTTTGCTTTTGTTGCTCTGCTTTTTTCCCAAGATTAAAAGCTCTTGCTAAAATCATAAAAAAAGCGGCTAAAGCCGCGCCTGTTAGCATCAGATTTCTTTTCATCCATAAGATCATAGACGATGCTCCTGAAAGCGTTTAGCAACAAAGAAAATGCCAGCACATGCGGCTAAAACCATAATGGTGGCCAAAGCCCATTGGATTGGTCCATTTCCAGCTAATAAGCCTCCAAGCCCAGAAAAAGAGCCAATAATCGGTGCAAGGGCTTCTGCTTTGAAAACCCCCGTTGGTGCTTGCGTTTCTACTGTTTGATAATTGGAGGAAACAAAAGCCCCTTTCGCCCATAAGCCTGTTTCTGCCGCACGCCGGTGTGCTAGACCTTCAAGACGCTTCCCGCCTGCTTTGGTCCATTTCTGTAGCTCTGCAGGGACAGCTTCATATTCACCTTGATTGAGCTTTTTTAACAGTGTCGAGTTACAAAAGGCTCCTGTTCCTACATTATAGCAAAAGGAGACTAACGCCGCGAATTGTTCATCAGTTAATGAAACTGTAACCGCGCGTTCAACAGCATTATCAAATTGTCTTAAGTCTTGGCAAAGAAGTTCTTCTGCTTGCTTTTCAGTGATTGTCATGCTTTTGTGAACAAAAGGTTTTCCAGCACTGTTTGTATGTCCATAACCTATTGCTCACACCCCAATGGCATCTTTATAGGCGTTCAAACGCAAACCTTCCCATTGTTTAATAAGTGCTAGTCCTTCTGATGATATTTTTTGCATGTGATTCTCCATAAAAAAAGCTCCGCAAAAAGCAGAGCTGGATTAAAAAATTGACATCTTTCTCATTCGGAAAGATAGCTTGTTAAAATCTATGTAGCATATAAACACAGATGTTTGTTGTCAAAAAAACACTATATTTTATAAAGTGGTTAGATTCATTAAAAGACAAACAAGCGCAAAAGAAGGTTGCTGCACGTATTTTTCGCCTTGAATATGGTCTTTTAGGTGATATGAAATATTTTCGTGAAATTGGAGAATTAAAACTAAATCACGAACCCAGGCTATCGTGTTTATTTTTTCAAATAAAGATAAAGAGATTATCTTATTACTGAATGTTGGTGATAAATCTATACAACAAAAGGATATCGAAAAAGCTCTTCAATTAGTAAAGAAAATAAAACATGGAAATTACTAAATTTGATGCAAGTGAATATTTTAATACACCTAAAGATTTTATTAGAGGATGCCTTCATAGGAGCAAAAAAATCTAACAGATATGTCTTATAAACAAGCCAAGATCGCTTTGTTTTCTTTGAAAAAAAAGCAATGCTCGCAAATGAATCAAGCACAATAAGAGCAACAAACGGCGGTGTGAGATGGACAAAGAACAGCAGAATGTTTTCAAGCAAGGTTAGGGAAAGTCACCGCATCTAATGTCTACAACGTACTCAGTAAGACAGCAAAAGGTTTGCCTACAAGCAAATATGAAGATTACAAAACGAAACTCATGACAGAACGCTTAATAGGNATTACAAAACGAAACTCATGACAGAACGCTTAATAGGGGAAATAAGCCAATCTTATACAACACCTGCTATGCAATGGGGCATTGAACATGAAGAGAATGCCTTAAGAGAATATGAATTCATTTATGACACCAATGTCACAAGATGCGGGTTTATCCCCCACCCAAAAATGGAAATGGCGGGGGCTAGTCCTGATGGGTTGATTGGAGAGGACGGTTTAATCGAAGTCAAATGTCCACAATCAACCACGCATTTGCGTTTTTTTATGTATGACGAAATCAAACCAGAATATCACGCACAAATGCAATTCCAAATGGCATGCACTGGACGCAAATGGTGTGATTTCATGAGCTATAATCCAAACTTTGTAGGCAAATCTACTGGTTTGAGAATGAAAATAGAACGCATTCTCCGTGATGAGAAACACATTGAAGAGATTAATAAAGCGGTCGAAATCTTTTTAGGGGAAATAGAACAAGAGATGCAAAAGATTTTGACAAAAGCCGCTTAAACCTATGGGGGTGCTCTCTCCTTCTCCTCTTTCCTAAGCACCCCCACCCATTTAATTAATATAAAAAAGAGAAAGGTAATGAGATGATATTTGATGATGGAGATAGATGGGAATTTTAAAATAATATAAGATAAAGTTCTTATATTATTTTAAGAATATAATTATTATGTAACGACACGTGAGTGTGTACAGCTTTTTAGTGTATCCACAACAACGATTCGCAATTGGGTGCTTCAAGGGGGTGTTTCCCGGAGCCATATAAGCTAGGGAGAGCAGTGAGGTGGAGAAAAGAAAGAGATCTTAACCTTCACTCCAAAGAAAAATAAGGAGCAAATAAGAACAAATTAGATAAAATTATATAAACTGTAGAAGGTGGTCTAAAAATGGCTATTTAAAGAAAAAAATCTATATATTTCAATATATTAAAGATACAAAATGGTGCCCAAAAGAGGACTCGAACCTCCACGCCTTACGGCACAGGTACCTGAAACCTGCGCGTCTACCAATTCCGCCATCTGGGCTCATAAAATTCATCTAAGCGCATGACGCAATTCTGTCAATAAAATTATAGACTTTATTTTTTCAGCTTAAAACGATTGAATTGAATTTTTGGGGAGATCATGATTTTAGAAGTTTAAGGTGTGAGGACTTTCTTTGATAAAATTGTTGAATCCGGATTAAATGTGTAAATAATAGGAATACCGGTCGCTAATTCTTGAGATATAATTTCCTCACCGGAGAGACCTTCAAGTGCCATAATAAGAGCACGAAGAGAATTTCCATGCGCTGCGATTAAAACAGTTTGGGAGCGCAAAATATGAGGCTGGATATGGTAAAGATAATAAGGCCAGATGCGCGCACCGGTGTCGCGTAGGCTTTCTCCATTCGGGGGTGCAATTGTATAGGAGCGGCGCCACATTTGCACTCGCTCTTGCCCCCATTGTTGGCGTACTTCATCTTTATTTAAACCAGAAAGATCACCATAATTACGTTCATTTAATGCGGGATTTTTTATCACTTCTAAATCTGATTGTCCCATTTGCTCTAAAATGTGCTGAGCGGTTTTTTGAGCACGCTGTAAGGCTGATGTATAAGCGATATCAAACTTCAAACCATATTCTTTCAGTTTTTTTCCTGCTGCTATCGCTTCGGCATGACCTTTTTCTGTTAAATCAGGATCTTTCCAACCGGTAAAAAGGTTTTTGAGATTCCATTCACTTTGTCCATGACGAATTAGTGTAAGTATGCGTCCCATTATGAATTGCCTCTATTCTATTGATTGTTTAAAATTCATCGTTCAATCCCAAAACATCGAACATTGAATAAAGACCGCTTTCATGATTTTGTGCCCATAAAGCTGCTTTTAATGCGCCATTGGCAAAGATAGAGCGTTCTTGCGCTGTATGTGAAAGAACAATGCGCTCATTGGAGCCGGCAAAAATGACACTGTGTTCTCCAACAACTGTCCCACCACGTGAACAGGAAAAGCCAATGGTGCCTTTTTTGCGTTTACCTATATGACCATTGCGTTCGTTGACACGCACATTTTTAAGCATAACATTGCGCCCTTCAGCTGCTGCTTGGCCAAGAAGAAGGGCTGTTCCAGAAGGGGCGTCAACTTTGTTAGCGTGATGCATTTCATAAACTTCGATATCAAAATCATCGGCTTCTAATGCTTTAGCGGCTTTCTTTACAAGGTTGGCTAAAAGATTTATTCCAAGGCTCATATTTCCGGATTTGACAATTGTTGTATATTTCGCAAAATCTGCAATTTTTTCTTCTTCTGTTTTGCTAAATCCTGTGGTGCCAATAATATGGACAAGACTTTTTTGAGCAGCGTAGTTAGCATAAAGAATACTGGCTTCTGGTTGTGAAAAATCTAAAATACCTTCTGTATTAGAAAAGGCATTTTCGGGATCGTCAGTGATACCAATCCCAAGAGAATCTGAACCAATTAAGGCACTGGCATCTTTTCCTACAAACGGTGAGCCTTTGCGTACAAGAACAGCACAAAGTTCTACATCTCTCCTCTGCTGGATTGTTGTAATGAGTTCACGTCCCATTCTTCCATTTGCACCAACAACTGTAAGGCGCATTTTTATCTCCTTATAATACTTTACTGTGCAGTATAGGCAAATTCTTGCCTTCTTTCCAATGGTTCTTTTTCTTTATAGAAAAATTTTTTTCCTGCTTTAATTTATCTTGTTGTGCTGTAGAATACTGTTGTTTAGAGCAAGTGATATAAGATCTGCAAATTTAAATAGAGATGTTTTTCGTTAGAGTGTGTGATGAATATTCCTAAGTAAGGTTTGCTTATGTCACCTAAAGGAGATTGTGTATTACTTTACGCTTTTGTTTCTTTCGTTCTTTAAGGGGGGAGCGTTCTTCATGCAAAACAAGATCTCCAAAACAAAATACACCTATGTTGTCAATTCATGCGCTTTTCTTAAAGAAATATTTATCAATTCTTCTAAACTTATTTTATGATAGTGCTCGTGAGTGGTATCACGAGAGAGTATCCATGAATAATATAACATCTATTCTGCGCCACTATCTTTATGCTTCATAAATAGAGAAAATTAGCATTATCATACGTTTTGTTAGCCTTTAATGTTTTAATAATTCTTGGCACTTAGGCATTTTCATTCTTTTCTTTAATATTCTTTCATTTACCAATTCCATTTGTGACGCATAAGAAAGCGATTTTGATTGTTTTAAATGTGATGAAGGTAATGAGAAAAAGGTATTTGGAATTGATGATTAAAGTAAAAAAACGATTATTTATCATTGTATATCAATATGTTACCCATAAATAAAATCACGTAAAAAGGGGATAAAAACAAGGGGCTAACAAGAAGTTGGATTGTTTACACACGAGAGTTGGTCGGATTCTTCATCTTTTAGGAAAGTCAGTTTAAAAAATTGTTATGTTGTAAAAACGCATGATGAGGATTTTTTTATTATAGAGCAAATAGTATATATGTTATGCAATGCGTTTTTTCATATATTGGGGAGACTTGAGGATAACATGCGTTAAGTATTGTTATTTTATTTGCCTAGCTTCTAATGATGCTACAGCTCTTGTATTTAAAGAGAGTCGTTAAAATGCTTTCTTAAATATTTTTTATTCCTGTGCTAATCTTTTTTTGTGACACGATAAGAAAGTATTTTTTTTGATTCAATTATAATGGGTCTTATTCCCTGTTGAATACGATTATAAATCATTATATCGTTTATACGCATGCATAAAAATTCATAAACCTATAAATATCCTTTAGATAAAATATCACTTTTATTTTTGTTTGTGAGAGAAGGCTAGAAATCAAGATCTGCATAGTGAGCACTTGCAACAATTCCGCGGACGCGATCTGTTAAAAGAGAACGAAAAGAAGGGCGTGATTTTATTCTCATATACCAGTCTTTGGCAGCAGGAGATTGTTCCCAGTCAATTTCCCCTAGAAAGTCAAGTACAGAAATAGAAGCTGCTGCTGCTAGATCTGCATAGGACAAGGCAGAACCGACTAAGCTATCGCGAGAGGCACAGAGCCAATTGAGATAGTTCATATGTGGTAAAATATTGGCACGTGCATTGCGTAAAATTTGTGAATTAGGAGCACCACCGCCAATGGCAAGTGGCATTTCACGTTTATGGATTCGTTCTCGTACGATATGGCGCGTTGCTTCATTTTCGAATTTATTTAAGAACCAGTCATTGAGACGGCGTACTTCTGCACGATCTAAAGGATTTTCCGGAAAGAGCTTATTTTCTTGTCGTAAACTTCCATGTGTTTCGTCTAAATATTCGCAGATAACAAGAGGACCTGATAATGGAACCTCGTGTTCATCGAGAAAAACAGGAACATGACCAGCGGGATTGAGGGCTAGAAATTCGTGTCTTCTTGCCCATTCATATTCTTCAATCAGTTGAGTGGTTACACCATATTCCCCAAGAATGAGGCGTATGAAGCGCGAGGCAGCGGATAGGGGAGAGTGAAAAAGTGTCAGCATAATTTACACTATCAAATAGAGTTGAAGAGAATTCTTTCAAGTAATCATTTTTATAAAGATGCTTGACTAGAAGTACAAGATCATTAGCAGCTGCTAGTAATTATAATTAATAAATTGTTAATGACCAAGAATTGTTCTCTTATGCGATGGTTTGCAAAATGGCAGCACGTAATTCTTCTAAACCGATAGCTTTTTCTGAAGAGGTTACAAGAAGCTCAGGATAAGCTGCTGGGCGTTTAAGAAGCTTTGTTTGTGTGCTCATAATTAATTTTTCCAAGGCATTTGATTTGATTTTATCGCTTTTTGTCAAAACAATTTGATAAGAAACGGCTGCTTTATCAAGGAGAGCAAGAACATCTTCATCATTATTTTTGATTCCGTGCCGTGAATCAATCAAGATATATACACGTTTTAACGTTGTGCGCCCCCGTAAATAGCTAAAAATCAAATTTTTCCACTTATCAACAAGATTTTTAGGAGCAGCAGCAAAACCATAACCAGGCATATCTACTAATGCTAGAGGGGGAAGGTCTTCTAGTTGCCCACTGAAGCCATCGGGGACAAAATAATTAAGCTCTTGAGTCCGTCCTGGTGTATTTGAGGTACGTGCTAAGCTTTTTTGTTGAACGAGTGCGTTGATTAAAGATGATTTTCCAACATTGGAACGTCCTGCAAATGCAATTTCTGGTGGTCCTTCGGGGGGGAGAAAGCGTATTGCTGGTACACCACGAATAAAAATCCAATTGCGAGAAAAAATTCCAGAAAGGGAAGAATCTCTTGTCATTCACGCACTTCTTTTTTGGGTGATCTTCTCCAGATGGCTTTCAGATTATCAAAAAGCTCAATTTTAACTCCTTGGCGCTTCATCATGATACCTTGCTGAATGATTGATAATATATTGTTCCATGCCCAATAGATGACGAGACCAACAGGGAAAGAGGCGAGCATAAAAGTAAAGACAACAGGCATCCATGTGAATATCATCGCTTGGGTTTGGTCTTGAGGAGCGGGATTCATACGCATTTGTAAAAACATCGTTATTCCCATAATCAAAGGCCATGCACCAATCATAAGAAATGTTGGCGTTGTATATGGCAAGAGACCAAACAAGTTAAAAAGAGAAGTTGGATCGGGTGCCGCTAAATCTTTAATCCAGCCAAAGAAAGGGGCATGGCGCATTTCAATGGTGATATAGAGAACTTTATAAAGAGCAAAAAATATTGGGAATTGAACCAACATCGGCCAACAGCCTGCAAGGGGATTTATTTTTTCGGTTTTATATAGTTCTATTATTGCCTTTTGTTGTTTGGTTTGGTCATCGGGATACTTTTCTTTTATTTCTAGCAACCGCGGTTGTAAAAGCTTCATGCGTGCCATAGATTTATAAGATTTATTGGCTAGAGGGAAAAGAAGAGTTTTTAAGAGCACTGTGACAAGAAGGATGGCTATACCAAAATTCCCTGTTTGTTTATAAAGAATATCAATGAGGGAAAACATTGGTTTGGTGATGAAATCAAACCAGCCCCAATCAATTAAAAGAGCAAACTTTTTGATTTTTAGGTCATTTTGATAACTATTAATAATTTCAACTTGTTTTGCACCAGCAAAAAGACGATTTGTAACAGTTTTTGTTTCATTTGGGGCAATCGTTAAAAGCGACCCTAGCAAGTCAGACTGATAATGTGTTTGCAAACGATCAAAATAAATAAAACGGCTTGTATATTCTTTATTTTGCGGGGGAATAACTGCTACAGCCCAATATTTATCGGTAATACCAATCCAACCTCCTGTTACTTTGGAAAAAGTCACGCTCTTTTGCCCATTATCAGGATTTGGGTCAAGCTCTGCTAAGGTTTTATATTTTTCAGTTTTGAGCGAATCTCCAGCAATACCTATCATACCTTCATGAAGTAAATAGGTTGCATTTGTATGTTCTGGTGGTGCAGCACGTGCAACGCGGGCATAGGACGAGAGATGTATTGGTTGATCACTTTCATTGCTGATAGAATCCTCAATGGTAAACATGAAATGATCATCAACAGAAAGGGTCCGTCGGAAGATTTGTCCCTGTCCATTATTATAAATTAAAGTGATAGGTGTTGAAGGAGTCAGGATTGTATTGTTTCCCTCTACTTGCCATTTTGTATCCGATTGTGGCAAGGCTTTTGCTGGCAAAGACGCACTTGCAAAACCAAATTCAGCAAGGTAGGTCGTTTTGAAACCTTTAGGGTTTAGCAAATCGATTTCCGGTGATTTTTTATCGACTGTTAAACGATATTTTTTGAGGTGAAGATCATCAAATTGTGCACCAACAAGATTAATAGAGCCTTCCAGTTCATTGGTTTGGATCGCAATACGCTCTGTTTTGGCCAATACAGCTTTCCGGATTTCAGGTGTCATTGGCTGTTCGATGATAGATGTTGCTTGATGCGTTGAGGTATCGTCAGAAAAATCCGTCGTGGTAGTAGAAAGGGCTGATTGTTGTTTTGACAATTGCTGTGTGATGACATGTTGTTTTTGTAACTTTGCTTGTTTGGGAGCAACATGAAGAAATTGCCATGCGATGAGCACTACGAAAGATAAGCCAATAGCGATAAAGAAATTGCGGTTATATTCCATCCGTACACCCTTGTTGTTGTTGCTGATGTTTTATTTTTGGTTTTATTCGCCGATTTAATTCACTAATCAAGGATGTAAAAGGCGCATGTAACACATCACGGTACGCTACAATGACATAATCTGTTCCTGCTTCCATGTGGTTTGTTACACCAACTCTCACGGCTTCACGCAAGCGCCTTTTAATACGATTACGTTTCACAGCATTACCGTTTTTACGAGTAACAGTGAAGCCTACACGTGCAAAAAGAGAATCTTTTCTTTCTGTTGTTTGTTCACGAGATTTAACTTCGAGCAAAAATAAAGGACCACGTCGTTTTTCTCCTGTACGGGCAGCCAAAAAATCTGCTCTTTTGCGAATACGGCAGGGATGTTTTTTCTTCATAAAAGAACATTTCGCAATTTCACTAAATGCCTGCAAGCAGGCATTAGAGGTTCATAATGAAAGTTTCACAACGAAGAAATGATGAGCAATCCTCAAAGGTTGTGAAAATTTAAATGGTTAGGCAGAGAGCCGCTTACGTCCACGAGCACGTCTTGCAGCAATAACTTTACGTCCTCCAGCTGTGGCCATGCGTGCACGAAACCCATGGCGGCGTTTACGGACAAGTTTAGAGGGTTGGTAAGTACGTTTCATTTATTTAAATACCGCGGAGTGCGGCCCTTCTTAATCTTCGTTTTACGAGCAGTTATGCGCGAGAGGGATAATTTTATCCTATCATACGGCTGTTAACCCATAAGGAAAAATATAAAAAAAGTCAATCTTAGATTGTTTTTCTCTTTCTTGAAAGAATACAAAACACCTTATAACTGTCTGTGACACTTTTTTACAATACTGTAAGAGTGTTAGAAAATAACAATTGAATCTACAGAACGTAAATGGCTAGGGCGTTAAAGAATTAAAGAAAGTGTGACTGATTACTGTATGCTCAATTTAAAATATCCTTTAATATTAAGAGTTTTTTTTACAAAATTTTTATCAGAATATTCATTAAAGTGGTTGTAGCACAAACATGATTAATAGGATTTATATCAGATTCTATGTTTGAGCTTCTTTATTTAAGGATGGTTTCATATTTTTAAAGAGAATAAGATATAAGTAATGTATACTTTATAATGCTGAGTAAAGTAGAAAATTATCAGGTGATAAGCCTGTAAGTATTTTTTGTTCTTATGCTTGTATTTGCTGGTATTTTTATAGAGAGGAAAGAACGTGGATCCTATCACAAGTGAAGCTGTCCGCAACGTATTACGTACAATCAAAGGACCAGATCTTGAAAGCGATATTGTGTCGTTGGGTCTTCTTTCAGAAATATTGATTGCTGATGGTAAGGTTTTCTTTTCTATTACAGTTCCTGATGGAGGTGTGCAAGAATGGGAATCATTGCGTCGTTCTGCTGAAAAGATGGTATGTGCCTTGGAAGGAGTGAAATCTGTTGTTGTCACACTTACAGCAGAAAAAACAACAAAGGCAGTACCTAGACGGAGAGCAAATCTCTTACCGATCAAAATGCCCATAGAAGGTGTGCGGCATGTGATTGCTGTTGCTTCTGGAAAAGGAGGGGTAGGAAAATCTACGATGGCAGTAAATATCGCCTTAGCTTTACAAGATTCTGGTTTCAAGACGGGGGTGATGGATGCTGATATTTATGGTCCTTCGTTGCCACGTTTGACAGGACTTGTTAATCAAAAACCACAGCTTATTGGAGAAAAAAAGATTCAACCTCTTGAAAAATTCGGACTTAAATTGATGTCGATGGGATTTTTGGTTGAGGAAGAAAAGCCGGTAGTATGGCGTGGTCCTATGGTTATGGCAGCTGTAACGCAATTGTTACGAGATGTTGTATGGGGCCCTCTGGACATTTTAGTCGTTGATATGCCGCCCGGTACAGGGGATGCACAATTAACGCTTGCTCAACAGGTACAATTAACAGGTGCGTTGGTTGTCTCTACGCCACAAGATCTTGCTTTAGTGGATGCGCGTAAAGCAATAGAAATGTTCATGAAAGTCAATGTTCCTATTTTAGGACTCATTGAGAATATGAGTTATTTTATCGCTCCTGATACAGGAAAACGCTATGATATTTTTGGCTATGGTGGTGCACGGGCAGAAGCGGAACGTCGAGAAGTCCCTTTCTTAGCGGAAATACCGCTTGATGCGGCTTTAAGATTTTCTTCAGATGAGGGGGTCCCTATTTTTGTTGCTAAGCCTAGTGAAGAGCATGCTAAACTATATCGTAAAATTGTTGATCAAATAAAAAATCAACTCTTTTGAATGTTTTTTTAAGAGAGTTTATTAAAACACAATCATGAAAGACATAAAAATAGTTTCTTCTTTGTAAGGAGAAGTTTTAATGCGAGAATGGAGTATATTAGGTTAAATAAATAAAAAATTATTCATGCGTTTGGATAACCTGAAGGGGACACAAATTGAAGAGTTGGAGCCGTGAGGTAGAAAAAAATATTGGACTTGAGGCTAAAAGAAGACAGAAAATAAAAGTAATTTAGAAAAATTGTAAAAGGTTGTAAAAAATATTTTAATAATCAATTTTTTCATAAAATAGTATTTTTTCAGGTGTAAAAAAGCATTTTTCGATGTGAGTTTTCTTGATATACATCTTCAACATTTAGTTTTTTCTTATTGAGATGATAAAAATATTGGTCAAGTCTTTTTAGAAGCATTCATTTTTTGCAAAGTAGCCTCAAGAGCGGTTGTTAAAGCATTCCTTCCCCCTTGATGAGAAAAGTAATCTGACAAAAATTCATTTGTTCCACCCTTTGTTGAAAACTCTTTTTCAAGCAGTGCAAAATCGAGAAATGCAGAATGATCCGTTGCTGTAATTTTACGCATTTCATCCGTAAGATTTCCAAACATCATAGTAAGGAATTCTGCTGATTGCTGTTTTTTTAACCCTTGTGTTATAAACCATTGATGGGCAGTTTCTATAAAATTAAAATATACTCCCATAAGTGAACCTGCTGTCATAAAAAGATTAAACTGCTCTTCCTTATCCAGCACTAATGTGCCCCCCAATGCATCAAATAAAGTGCGTAAAAAGGGATGATCGGGATAGATTGGTGTCAAATTTTTGCATTCTGCAACAAAAGGTAATGGAACAGCACGATAAACTTTATGATTAATCCACTCTTCTATTTCTGCTGCTTTTGCCATAGCAAGTACGGAAATAACCAGCTGTTCTGGACGAAAACAAAGAGAGCGCAAAACGTCTTCTGCAATTTGATTGGGCAAGCAAAGAAAAACACAATCACTAACATCGAGCAACGCTTGGTTATTTTCAGCAATCATAACCGTATCATAGGTGCGTGAAAGGCGCTCTGCTGTTTGTGCATTGCGAGGCGAAACAATAATGGAAGAAACATCAAAGGTGCTTGTCATTAAGCCATTCACCATTGAAGCACTGATTGTACCCGTTCCTAAAAAGCCAAGTTTCATTTCTATTTCTCAGTTTTATATTTTTAAAGGAATCTCAATCAACATTTCAGGTGTTTTAACTAACATAAACGCTAATTGAAGAAGCAACACATAACATAGCAAGAATAATCAAGCCCAAATAGATTTTAGGCTTGTCAAAGAGAACGGCAAAAGCAGAAAACCAACCAACAACAGCTGCGGCTAATGCAAATAAAAAACCTGGTTTATTCATAAGCACAATATGCATTGCCATTAAACCACCAATAATGAGCGCTCCAAAAATAATGAGTAAACCTGTTGCAAACTTTTCATAATCATCCATATTTTGCTCCTTATAGCGCTCAATTATTACACACTTTTTAACGCATATGCACATAAAAACGAAATGTTTTTTATTGAATATGGTTAAAACGGGGGGTTCTTTTATTGATCAGATGTAAAAAATGCAGGGATATGCTGTGGCCAACGCCAAGGTAAAATTGCAACCAAATCAAAGCGCACAGACAAAAGGGCATAATCTTTTTGCCGTGCGAGCCAAATATCGGCAGCTGCTTCAATTCGCCTTTCATTCATTCGGGAAACCGCTTCCATTGCTTCAGCCAACGTTGAACGTGCTTTAACTTCAACGATTAACACAAGATTTCCGCGTCGTGCAATTAAATCAATTTCCCCACATTTTGTTTTAAAACGCCTTTCGGCAATGTGAAACCCTTTGCAACGTAGCCACCAAGCTGCCAATTTTTCTGCACGTACCCCTCGATAAAAAGACTTTTGTCTGCGTTTTTTTTGCATCATTTTATGCATTTTTTAAAAAGATTAATCGCTGAAAAAGTTCCTGCTTTTTAAAACCGGTTTTTTTTGCAACAAAAGCTGCCGCTTGAGCAGCAGAATATGTCCGTGCGCGTTCTAATAGCATTTCATCAATTTCTTGATCACTTATCACATTTAAAGAAGAAGATGATTCTCCAACAAGTACAACAATTTCCCCACGAATATGTGCTTGTTTTCTGTAATTTTCCAACAAGTTCCCCAAATTGGAAACATCTACTGTTTCAAACTTTTTTGTTAATTCACGACAAATGGCAGCAGGTCGATCAGCCGAAAAAAGTGTGACCATATCCTGTAAAGTTTCAACAAGACGATGCGGTGATTCATAAAAAATCAAAGTTGCTGGAATCTCTTTTAATTGTTCCAACCGTTTTCGGCGTTGTAGCTTTCGTGCACTCAAAAAACCTGCAAAAAAAAAGCTATCAGTAGGAAGCCCTGTCGGTATAAGAGCGGCTAAAAGAGCGGATGCTCCAGGAATAGGAATGATTTTATGACCAGCTTTACGGGCCTCTTCCACCAATCGAAATCCGGGATCAGAAATAAGTGGTGTTCCGGCATCTGAAACAAGTGCTACTGTTTTGTTTTCTGCTAAAGCCGCTAAGAGCTTTGGACCCGCTTTTTGCGCATTATATTCATGATAGAGAAAAGTTTTTTTTTGAATACCGTAACGTTCTAACAAAACACGTGTTACTCGCGTATCCTCACACGCTAAAATATCAATTCCTGCAAGCACTTGCAAAGCACGAAGCGTAATATCTGCAAGATTTCCGATAGGTGTTGCCACAAGATAAAGCCCTGATTCTATAACGGGTGCAGAATAAGCATGCGCACCTATAAAATATGCTTTTTCACACATGCTCTTTTCTTTTCATTAAATTCTCCTCACCACAAGATTTTTATCCATACTCATAAGCCATTTTGGCTTATTTTTTACCAGCACATTTTTTATCATTACAAAGGCTTACCTTACTCGAATAATCGATTACACTACAATAAGATAATTTCATATTTAACGTCTTAATTTAACATTATTATCTATTTTGGTCCGCATTATTTTTTCCAGTAAAACAAATTCCAAATGTAACCAATATTCTATCAGCTCCATGATTTTCTATAAAGTTTTTCCTTCGAGAACCAAAAAACAATTTTACCCATGTTATCATCTCATGCTTGGTTATGCTCTTTTAAAAGCTAAGCTTTTTAGATTATTTTCATAATGCCGATTTTTCAAATATTCTATTGATATCCAAACTGTTTTTCTGAGCAAATATAAACAGCCTCTTTTGAAGCACAAACAGTTAACTGGCAGCTGACTGTATTGTTATTGATTAAATATAAGCTCTTATCAGCAAAATACTTTATTTTTTCATATTCTCTATAGCTTTAACAGTATAATGAGTACCTTAGAAACGTTTAAGGCTAATTTTTATCTTAAAGATTTGATTTGTAATGGAAAATTTATTATTTTGCCTATTAATTAGGAGCTTTAAATATCGTAACATTATCTCAGCTCTTCTTATAGTCATTAATCAAAATTATTTTCGTGCATCTTGAAACTTTCTCAAAGCAAAGATTATCGCATCATTGGGGATCGCAGAGAAAATGATGCTGCTAGCTTGTACTTTTTATCTCGTAAATATAGAACTGTTCGTTCACAGGAGTGTGTTATACCTTTTTCGGATAGTGTCGCGAAATAATTGTTTGATATGAGAGCTATCTCTTAAAAACAAGCCCATGATTGAACAACACAAGTCTGCTTTAATTTTGGATACCTTATTTTTTTGAAGGATATGCTCCTATAAAAAAACTTAAGTAATAAAAGCGGGGACAATACGTTATTTCTTCTTTTTAGAGGATATTGTGATGCTTTTGAAAGTTTTAAAACCAAATGGACAGATGATAGTAAAGAGGAAAACAGGTTTTTTCCTTTCAGGTTTCATATTCTTGCTAAATGAAACTGTATTTTCGTTTCAGAGATTACTCAAATAGAATATGCAATATTTTTGCTCTAGCTACAAAATCTGGAACGGCGTGCAGAGCTTTCATTCATCTTAATCTTTCTTTTAAATATACCACTATGTTCAATTTGGATGTTGATTTACAAGCAACAGCGAAAGCACAAGCTTTATAAACAAACAACTCTATAAAACGCGTCATAGAGTGGTTATGAAAGCTATTTTGGTTTTTATCAGATGTTTTGCTAATAGCGATAGTCTCCATGGCTTGGTATCTGCTTATTCTTACGGTATTTGCATACATTCATTGCAGTATATTGGTAAAGGGCAGTATATTGGTAAAGGTTAGATGCAAGGCGATTATCTTTAATGCAAAAATAAAAGGTTAATGTAAGATTTTTTCGTGTCATTATCATTAGAAACATAAAAAGGGCTTGAGCAAGCATGCTCTTTATCTCTTTATCTCGCAATGTTTTTTCTACATTTGTTTGTGGTTTTCTTGAGTGAGCATTACTTGCCAAGTGTAGGAGAAAAAATAAACTTGAAGTGTACCTCCGTAGGTTTTGCTCTTGGCTAGTTAAAACGATTGATGTTTCTTATGAGATGGCTAAAAGCATTTTGGATCATGTGGGAGAGGGGGTAAAGTAGAACGGGCTTATTTTCTTTCAGATTTTCGAGAACCGCGGTTTTTCCTTTATTGCAGAATTTTCAAGAATATATTCATTATTGTTTTGTTATTTAGATAAAAAAATTTTGATAAAAATATGTTATGTTTTTCTATTGAAAAAAGTCATGCGGTGAAGAGAGTATATTATATGAGAATAGAGTTCTTTTTACATTGTGAAAGAACGTATGAAGGAAGGTGATTGATAGATTTCTGATCTGGGAAATATTTTTATTCAATGTGTTTTGTATATTTCAATTTTAGGAAAATGAACAATGATTACATATTGGGATAGAAGGGGCCCTCATTACCTTGCGGACAGATCCAAGTGATATTTTGGTTTGGATCTTTGATATCGCATGTTTTACAATGTATGCAATTTGAAGCGTTGATCATATAAGTCAGATGATCATTATCCTCTAGCCACTCGTAGACAGCGGCGGGACAATAGCGTGTAGAGGGTCCTCCATAGATCGTATATTCAGAGTCTTTTTGTTTTTTTAATGAGGCTATTTTTAAATGACAAGGTTGATTTTCTTCATGATGCGTATTGGAAAGGGCAACACTTGAAAGGCGATCAAAGGTTACAACGTCATCTGGTTTTGGGTAAGAAATGGGTTGAAATTTTTCTGCTGGTTCAAGGCATGCATAATCTTCCTTTCCATGGGAGAGTGTTTTAAATAAGGAAAATCCGAACAGTTGTTGCCACCACATATCAAAACCAGCAAGTTTAATTCCATATTTTGTCCCATATTTTGCCCAAAGCGGTTTGGCATTTCGCACTTTATAAAGATCTTTTCCAATGAGCCCTTTTCGCCATTGTTCTTCGATTTCTTTAACCTCATCATGGGCACGCCCTTGTGCAAGAGCGGTAGCAATTTTATCGGCAGCTAATATGCCAGATAAGATGGCATTGTGTGATCCTTTGATACGAGGAACATTGACAAATCCAGCAGAGCAGCCAATAAGCGCCCCACCAGGAAAGGTGAGTTTTGGTACAGATTGCCAACCTCCTTCGCTGATAACACGTGCACCATAGGAAAGACGTTTTGCGCCTTTAAAGATTTTATAGAGTTTTGGATGTGTTTTAAAACGTTGAAATTCTTCAAAGGGAGAAAGGTAAGGATTTTTGTAATCTAAGTGCACAACAAAACCGACAGAAATGATATTGTTTTCTTGGTGATAAATAAAGCCACCGCCACCGGTATTATTGTCTAAGGGCCAACCAGTGAAATGTTGTACTAAACCGCGTTGGTGTTTGTTGGGGGCAATTTCCCAGAGCTCTTTGAGACCAAGACCAAATTTTTGTGGTTCTCGATTTTTGCTAAGATTAAAATGTTGTATCAGTTGTTTTGCAATTGAGCCGCGTGCTCCTTCCGCAATCAGAGTATATTTTGCCAATAAAGCCATCCCAGGCATATAATTTTTTCCAGGGGTTCCATCTTTGTTAAGCCCCATATCTCCGGTGAGAACACCAATAATAGCTCCGTTATCTTTTTGGATGATGGGTTCTGTTGCTGCAAAACCAGGATAGATTTCAACACCCAACGCTTCAGCTTTTTTGCTTAGCCAGCGGCAGACGCTCCCAAGCGAAACGATATAACATCCGTTATTTGATAAGATTTTAGGGTGCAAAATATTGGGAAATACTGTGGACTTTTGAGGCTTTAGAAAAAAAAATTGGTCCTGTGTGACAGGGGTTGTGAAGGGATGGTCGTTATCATTTCGCCATTCTGGTAAGAGTGTATCGATACCAATGGGGTCAACAACTGCGCCAGAGAGAATATGTGCACCAACTTCGGTCCCTTTTTCAACAATTGTGACAGAAAGCTCAGGATTAATTTGTTTAAAACGAATTGCGGCAGAAAGCCCTGCAGGTCCTGCTCCGACAATGACTATATCAAACTCCATACTTTCACGTTGGTCATGCAGAGGTGCTTTCATGGCTTATAAAGCTTTCTCCAATTCTGGAATAATTTGGTGGAGATCACCTACAAGGGTGTAATCGGCAATTTGCATGATGGGAGCTTCTTCATCTTTATTAATGGCAACAATAATTTGTGCATCCATTATACCGGCTACATGCTGGATTGCACCGGAAATGCCAACGGCGATATAGAGTTCAGGGGCAACGACTTTTCCTGTTTGTCCAATTTGCCAATCATTGGGAGCATAGCCTGCATCCACTGCTGCGCGGCTGGCACCTAAAGCAGCATTTAATTTGTTTGCAAGAGGAAGAAGCAGGGCCATAAATTTCTCTTGAGAACCAAGACCACGCCCGCCTGATATAATAACACGTGCTGAGGTGAGCTCAGGACGATCACTTTTGTTTGTCTCTGCTTTTACGAAAGAAGAAAGATTTGGATTGGGAGCTGGTGTTATTGTTTTAATGGGAGCAGAATTATTTTGGGAAGGCGTTGGGGTGAAAGAAGCGGTGCGAACTGTTATAATCTTTTTATAATCATTGGTGCGGACAGTTTCAAATGCATTGCCTGCATAAATTGGTCGTTTGAAGGTATTGGGTGAAAGAATGGCGGTAATATCTGAAATTTGCATAAGATCAAGAAGAGCTGCTACGCGCGGCATCACATTTTTCCCAGTACTGCTGGATGCTGCCATGATCACATCATAATCATTTGCTAACGTGAGAATTGTATCTGCCATAGGCTCGGCAAGTTGATGGGCTAAATAGTCTGCTTTTGCAATAAGAACTTGCCGCACACCATTAAGTTTAGCACTATTTTCCGCTATCGTTTGAATTTTTTCTCCGCAAACCAGAATATCGATATCATTACTGAGTACGCGTGCAGCGGTGAGTGCTTTTGCTGTTTCTTCTGTATTATGATCGGCCAATAAAAGAATTGCCATAAGTTTTTGCCCTTTTATGTGAGTGTTGCTTTTACTCTAGTGGTGAGAATATTAAATGCAGTTCTTCTGTTTTAAGGCTCTGACAAGTTCTACTACATTTGCCACTTTTATACCGGATTGACGGGGTTTTGGCTCTTCAACGCTTAAAATTGTTAAGCGTGCTTTCGTATCGACGCCAAGATCAGTAAGAGATTTTTGTTCAATGATTTTCTTTTTTGCTTTCATGATATTGGGGAGAGAGGTGTAACGCGGTTCATTGAGCCGTAGATCGGCGGTCATAACAATGGGAAGGGGAAGACAAAGGGTTTGTGTTCCATTATCAACTTCACGAGTAACTGTAGCATGCCCATTTTCTATGTTAAGATGTGAGGCAAAAGTTGCTTGTCCCCACCCAAGAAGAGCAGCGAGCATTTGTCCTGTTTGGTTGCTATCGTCATCAATTGCTTGTTTTCCTAAAAAGACCATATTAGGTTTTTCTTCATCAACAATGGTTTTGAGAACCTTAGCAATTGCTAAGGGTTCAAGTGTTTGATCCGTTGTGACAAGAAGTGCGCGATCAGCTCCCATTGCAAGTCCTGTTCGTAGAGTTTCTTTGGCTGCTTCTGGGCCAATTGAAACAAGAAGAACTTCTGAAATTTTACCGGATTCTTTTTGGCGAATGGCCTCCTCCACGGCTATCTCATCAAAAGGATTCATAGACATTTTTACGTGAGACAGATCAACGCCTGTATTATCAGGTTTGACGCGTATCTTGATGTTATAATCAACAACACGTTTGACAGCGACAATTATCTTCATAATGATCCTCTTTGTTTGTACGTCATAAGTTTATAGCAATACTCATAAGAAACCAAATTGTTTAGAATGAAGTCTCAATTTATAACTTGTGTTCTCTTTCATATAAGCTTTTTTTACGTTTACTTGTACTTTCTCGTCGTCATTTTCAATCTTCATATTTTTGCATTGCCATAATTGCCCTATTTGCTTGAATAAAAAGTAAAAAAATCAATTTGTCTTGTGAGAATATTTTTTTAGTTTCTTATGCTTTGTTTATGATGGTGCAATAGGTCCTTTATGCAATGAAAAATTAAGTAAAAAAGATAAAAATGGGGGAATGATTTTTCTCTTCAAATCTTGAATACAGAAAAATTAAAGATTTTTCTTTCAAATATTTTAGATAAAGATTGGGGAAAATATTTCTAACAAAAAAGTTTTTGGGAGTTCTTAAAGCTCTATTTACTAAAATAGAGCACACTTTCTCATCATTTGTTGCGATTCTTTTCAAAAAGGTTAATGAGGGGTAGGCGTTTGTGAATACGAAGGGTCATACGATCGGCCAGGCGACCAAACAGGTTAGGAACGATAAAGTCTTTTCTTTTGTTGAACAGAAAGAGAGCATGGATACTTCTGTAGAAGTAACGATGTCGGATATTGCTCAAAAATTACGCACCGTTTATGCGCAAATGCAAATGAAGCATTCGCCTCGTTCTTTAATGCAGCAGAGTTCGGTAGAAGAGCATTTTAAATCTTACTTAGATGATATTAGTCGGGCCATTTTGGCTGAACATTATATACGTCGTCAAAGAGAAAAAAAGCTTTTCCAGTCTTTAGAGCAGATTAAAACAATTGTTCAAAGTTTGCAGAGTGAAAAAAAAAGCTTAGAAGAAGCAGCGGTAACACGACGGGTGTCTCGTTCAAAATCACCTGATTCTGTTGTACAAAAACTTGCTCACATGGAATGTGAGGGAAATCAAGAACGCTTATTACTTCAAAAGGTGCAAAATTTTTCGAAAGAAAACAGCATAATTTCACTCCAAACAAATGTTGAAAATACGGTGCAGCAAGAAGATAGAAGCCCTTTGCCCAGTGATGCTCTGAAATCTTCTTTTAAAAAGGTTGAGGGGGTAGTGGAGCATGCTGTGATAGAAGAAAAAGGTATGATGGGTGCTCAGGCATCTAATCATTGTATTGAGAATGATTTTTCTTCTTTAAGGACGCAGTCTCGGGAACATGTGTCGTTTTTATCTTATTTGCTAAAAAAAGGTGTTCTTTGTTTTTTAACCGTTGCATTTGTGGTAGCGATAACGTTATGTTTTTATAGCTTTTTAAAAGGAGCTCGTTTTTTTTAATTTTTATGATGTTGATGTTAATAGATGTGAAATGTATTGCGCATTCGTGTTTGTGCGGAAGCTATAGCAACTAAAATTATCCTTTTAAACACGCAACAGAGATTATTGGAAAAGAGGATAATTGGAGAAGGATTCTCTAATTGTAAAAAAACCTCAAATTATCTTGAAGGTTCTGTAAGTGAGTATTTATTTACCAATTGCTGAAATGTCACTCAATATGCTGATCTTGATTGGTATGGGAGTCGTTGCTGGTTTTTTTTCAGGACTTTTTGGAATCGGTGGTGGGTTTCTCATCACGCCGTTATTGATTTTTTATAATATTCCTCCTGCTATTGCTGTTGGAACAGGTGCTAACCAGATGATTGCGTCATCTGTAACAGGAGCAATTACACATTTTAGAAGACGTACGCTCGATATTAAACTTGGTATTCTTTTGGCGATTGGAGGAGGGATTGGTTCTTTAATCGGGATTCAGGTTTTCTCTGTTTTGAAAAAGTTAGGTCAATTAGACTTAATGATTTCGCTTCTTTATGTGATTCTTCTTGGAAGTGTAGGAAGCTTGATGATCGTTGAAAGTTGGTATGATATGATGCGCAAGCGTAAGGCAGGAAAAGCCAATATTCGTCTTGCTGGTCGACATAATTGGATTCATCGCTTACCCTTAAAAATGCGTTTTCGGACATCTATGATATATGTTAGCATTATTCCAGTTTTAGGGATTGGTCTCATTGTGGGGTTGTTGTCTTCTATTATGGGAATTGGTGGGGGGTTCTTTATGATACCAGCATTGATTTATCTTCTGCGTGTTCCAACCAGTGTGGTGATTGGGACTTCACTTTTTCAGATTACATTTGTGTCTTCTTTCACGACAGTTTTGCAAAGTATGACTAATCAGTCCGTTGATATTGTCTTGGCTTTTTTGTTAATGCTTGGAGGAAGTATTGGTGCGCAATATGGAACACGGGTTGGACGGAAGTTAAAGGCTGAACAATTGCGTATGGCACTTGCATTTTTAGTGTTGATTGTGTGTATGCGTCTTGCTTTTCAATTATTTATACGCCCTGATAATCTTTTCTCTCTGGATATTCTTATGAGATAAAAATGGGTAGATTATTTTCTTTATACATCATTACAGGTTGCTTTTGTTTTATTTCTTTTTCTACATGGTCACATGTTGGGACGCCAGCTACATTCATTGATCAAGTTGACCACGAAACTGTCCAAATTATTGTAACAACGAATACGATTACTGTGGATGCAAATTTTGCTGGTCGTGATCTTTATATTGCTGGTGTTTTGGAAAATATTGATCCGTTATATTCTCGACAGAACCGTTATGATATTGTTGTAAGCTTGGAGGGACAAGATCGGACAATGGTGATGCGAGAAAAAAAACGCAATGCCGGTGTATGGGTCAATACAGATTCTCTTATTTTTAAAAAGGTTCCTCTTTTTTACTCTATGGTCACAACACGTGAAATTGACGATATTACGAGCATTGAAGATTATAAACGCTTAGGGTTAGGATTACTCTATTTGCCATTGCAGACGGATGAACAAGATCAGAAAAAAATACAAATCTTTCGCGATGAACTTATAAAATTGCAAAAAGCTAAAAGCCTTTATTATGAGGAAGTGGGTGGGGTTCGTTTTGGTTCTGACACACTTTTCACAGCGCATTTTCGTTTGCCAGCAAATATCCCGGTTGGACATTATAAAGTTCGTGCTTATCTTTTTCGTGATGGACAGTTTATTGATAGTGCAACAACGACTCTTGAAATTGTTAAAGCACATATCACCTATACAATTTTTTATGCAGCGCACAAGTATCATTTTTTATATGGTATTGTTGCAGTGATTATTGCTATTACTACAGGATTTTTGTGTCGTTTGATTTTTCGAAAAGATTAACGCAAGGAAAATGTTAAGGCTTTTATTTTTTATGAAAAATTCGTAAGATAAGAAAAATAGGCACAACAACAATAGCTCCTGTCATAGTTATATGGAAGAAATTTGTAAGCGTTATAAATCCTGCTTCCCATAGTGATTGAAAAAAATCGACTATTTTTTGTATGAGGTTTCGAGGTGTCCATCCCAAAAAATTCATTACGATACCAATGAAGAATGAAAGGATAAGCAATTTTAGACTAACGCGGCTTGATTTTTCTCCAAGAAACGCATGAAAAGAATCTAATAATTTTTTTTTCGCTTCATTTTAATATACTTTCAAAGATCGTGTTTTTTATTGTATTATCATGGTACAGCGATGTTATTATCATAAAGGAAAAACATTTTTTTATTTTTTCTTACTTTTTGAGTTTATCACCTTAGTCTGGTTAACGGTGCTGGTTTTTGAAATATACACATGTTTTATTGCATTTTTTGCGATATTTTCATGGCCCTTTTTTATTAAATAAAGGGATATCCTTTCGTTTCTGAGAATTTGTAGAGAAATTTTATAACGTTTCAATATTTCACATCAGAGTGAGAGTTCTAGTATATTGAAGATTTTGTAACGAACTTATTATTGTCGTGTATAGAAATAATATTTCAAGACAGTTTACTTAAAAAAAGACTATCTATTCTAATAAGGGTGTGCTTATATAAGTATTATATTTAGATATTTCAACCTTGGTGCATTGAAAAGATCTTTTTTTCTGAAAAAATGTAAGCAATGATAAGCAATGAATTGAGTGTTGTTAAAGGAGCAAAGATATTAAAAATACGATATTGAAAAAAGTTTTGTTATGTATGTCCGCGTGAGGGAATGTCAGAGGTTTGTGGTGCCCGTGCTCCTTTTATTTGGAAATAAGATATAATTAGAAGCCGTTATTTAGTGGGGAATTATGGAAAAATTCAAAATTCCTCTTGCAGAAGGGGTAGAGGTGATTCATGTTAGCCGATGGGTGAATTTTTCTGTTTTGTTAAAATATCAAATTATTATTAGAGTTCTTCGTTATTAAGGCACTTGAGCTAACAGGGGAGAGCCCTTTGATGGCATAAAAACGCTAGAAGAAAGAAGTGACAAGCTTGCCTGATAAGAGAGAAGAAGTCTTTGTCTTATCGCGTTCAATGGTAGACGTTGTAATATTATCAATAGATTTATGATGGGTTATGTCATTCATCATATATTAAATTGCTTTTCGGTGCATATTGGGGGCTTGTTAAGTATGGACAGGAGAAAAGGTTGGTAAGTGGTGCTGTTTGAAAGTTTGAATACTTTGTTTTAGGGGCCTATGGATCGTCTAACCTTATGATTAAGCATGTTCTTGTTGCGTGGGAAATTTATATAATAAACTTTATTTAAAAGGAAAAGTTATGAACTTGAAGAAAAAAATATTGAAAGGGAGCAGCTATCTTGTTTCTGCTTTTATTGCACTGGGGGTAGTTGGACAACAGGTTTCAGCAAAAACACCGGCTGATACCCTTGTGATGGCTTGGAATCTTGATGCAATCAGTACGTTTGATCCTGCGCAGCTCAATGATGTTTATGGAAGTGAAATTGTTCGCAATGTTTGTGATAACTTGGTGAGTACTGCGACAGATGATCCTGCAAAAATGGTTCCTGCTTTAGCAACGCATTGGGATGTTTCAGGTGATGATCACAGTACGATGATTACTTTTCATTTGCGTGATGGTTTGAAGTTTAATAATGGCAGATCAGCCAATGCCAATGATCTTGTTTGGGGTATGAAGCGGGTTGTCAAATTGAAGATGGGTAATGCGGCAATTTTTAATGAATATGGAATTGTAGAACAAAATGTTGATGATGCTTTGCAAGCTCCTGATAAGAAAACAGTTGTGATGAAATTTGATAAACCTTATCCAGCAGAACTTATTCTTAATAATATTGTTGCAAGTCCTGCAACAGCTTTGCTTGATCGTAACACGATTATGAAACACGAAAAAGATGGTGATTTGGGAAATCAGTATTTGAAGAGTCATGCTGCTTGTGTTGGTCCTTATCAGTTAAAAAGTTGGCGCCCTGGAGAAGCTCTTTTGTTGCGTGCAAGCTCTCACTATTGGGGACAAGCGCCTAAACTGAAGCAGATTTTAATTCGCCATGTTGCAGAGCCCGGAACACAACGCTTGTTGTTGCAAAAACATGATATTGATGTTGCTCGTAATTTGACACCTGAAGATCTTGCAGATCTGCAAAAAACAACAGATGTTAAAATCAAGGAAGTGTTAGAACCATCCATGATGTACTGGGGATTCAATATGACAAATCCCATTTTTGCTAAGGAAAAAGTACGCTTGGCGATGCGTTATCTTATAGATTATGAAGGTCTAGGCAAGAAGCTTCTTAAAGGGATTGGTGTTCCACGGGCCAGTTTTATTCCTCTTGGTAATCTTGGAGCTTTGGATGAAAAAGAGGGGCAACCCTTTAAGCTTGATATTCAAAAAGCAAAACAGCTTTTAGCAGAGGCCGGTTATCCGAACGGATTTGAAGCAAATTTTATTGTCTCAAATGCTCCTTATACTTTGTTACTTGCTCAGTCACTTCAAGATAGTGCTGCACAGGCGGGCGTGCGTCTTAAAATTGAACGTGTAGCAGGTACACAGTTGTTTTCAAAAGTGAATGCACGGGCTTTTGATACGGCTTTTATCGGATGGAATAATGATTCTGCGGATCCTCATACAATGGCTTCACGTCTTGTTTATAATCCAGATAATCGGCTTGAGGCAAAAAATACAGCCTATCCTAGTTGGCAGCATGGGTATTTTGATGCCAAAATGAATAAAAAAGTTGAAGAGGCGTTGTTTCAAAAAGATCCGCAAAAACGGGCACAAATATATGCTGATTTACAACGTGAACTTATGCAAAAAGGACCTTATGCGTTTATCTATCAGAAATATACTGTTATTGCGATGACGCCTGATGTCAAAAAGTGGGTTTGGAATAGTGCGCCACATATTTTTTATAGTAAAATTGAAAAATAAGAGTGTCTTCAATGCTGTTCAATAGATAAAGGGCATCGTCATGATATATTCGGCGTATTGTATAAATTTTCAAGTTTTGCAATGCGTCGAAGATCATAGGTAATGCGTGATATATTGTTGAATGTCTTTTCAAGACATTCGTTTAAAGATATTTTTCATTCTCATTAGAGGTGTATTTAAGTGGATGTTAAGATCGATATTTCAATTTCTCTGAATTAGAAAGTGGTCAATTTATTTGTTAAAAAACTGAGTATAACATAAAGAAACTAAGTGTAACAAATATCGCGGAATTTAGTGGTGCTAAAGGTGCAAAGGTTTTGCTGTGTTGAAGGAAAGTTTTGTTATGGGTGGGTACACAAGGGATATCAGTTTTTTATAGTGTTCATATTTTCTTTTTCTTTGAAAGATGATGAGATGTCATTTGGAGGGTGTTATTTTACGGGGAGTGATGAAAAAATTAAATTTTCTTTTGAAGAAGGAATAAAAGTCGTTGCACTTGGCAAACTGACAAATTTTCCTGTTTTATCAAATCGTCAAATTATTATGAAGGCTCTTTGTTATTAAGGTACTTGAGCCAAAAGGGGTAGTGCTTTGATGGTATAGAACACGCCGGAAGAAATACGAGACAAGCTTGCTTAACAAGATAGAAAAAATACAGGTTTTATAGTCTTCAATAGTAGGCGTTATGATATCGTGAATAAGCTCTGTTGTTGGTGAGCGTTCATTGTATATCAGAGTGTTTTCCTTTGTATGTTTTAGTTTGGCTTATAAGTGTAGACAGGAGGAGTCATTGACAAGAGGTGCTTGTTCGTGAAGGTTTTAAAGTTTGATCTTTAAGAGCCTATCGTTCGTCTAAACTTAATTATTAAGCACGTTTTGCTGCATGGGGAATTTATACAATAAACGTTAAAAGGAAAATTCTATGAACGTGAAAGGTTCTATGAACGTGAAAAGAAAAATATTGAAAAAGGGCGGTTCTTTTGTTTCTGCTGTTCTTGCAATGGGGATGTTTGTGCAACAAGTTTCAGCAAAAACACCTGCCGATACGCTTGTGATGGCTTGGAATCTCGATCCAATAAGTACATTTGACCCTGCACAACTCAATGACCGTTATGGAATTGAATTGGTTAACAATATTTGTGATAATTTAGTCGTTTCTGCTACAGATGATGCTACTAAAATGGTTCCCTCGTTAGCGAAGAGTTGGGATGTTTCAAGTGATGATCAGAGTACTGTGATTACTTTTCATTTGCGTGATGGTTTGAAGTTCAACGATGGTCGTCCTGCGAATGCCAATGATCTTGTTTGGGGTATGAAGCGGGTTGTCAAATTGAAATTGTCTAATGCGGCAACATTTAATGAATATGGGATTACAGAACAAAACGTTGATGAGGCTTTTCAAGCACCGGATGACAAATCGGTGGTGATGAAATTTGATAAACCTTATCCAGCAGAGCTCATTCTTAGCAATATTTCCACTAATCGCACTGCAGCCTTGCTGGATCGTGAGACACTCATGAAAAACGAACAAGATGGTGATATGGGAAACCGGTATTTGGCAAGTCATTCTGCTTGTGTTGGTCCTTATCAGCTAGAGAGTTGGCGTCCTGGAGAAGGGATTTTGTTGCGTGCAAGCTCCAATTATTGGGGGGAGGCGCCTAAATTAAAGAAGATTTTAATTCGCCATGTTGCGGAACCTGGAACACAACGTTTATTATTGGAAAAACACGATATCGATGTTGCACGTAATCTGATGCCAGAGGATTTGGCAGATCTTCAAGCAACAACGGATATTAAAGTTGAAAAAGTGTTGGCGCCCTCCATGATCATATGGGGGTTTAATACGACGAACCCTATTTTTGCCAATGAAAAAGTGCGTTTAGCGATGCGCTATCTTATTGACTATGAAGGACTCGGTAAGACTCTTCTCAAAGATGTTGGTATTCCACGTGCAAGT